>JALXCG010000365.1 GCA_026991065.1 Gemmatimonadota bacterium
GCCGGGACCCGCCGGGGAAGAGGAGGGCCAGCACGTTCTTGAGGTCGAGGTGACCATCGAAGAACTCGCCGAGATTCTGGCCGACGAATTGGAACTCCCGCGGATTGAGCCGAAAGGGGCCGAGTCGGTTACCGCAACGCACCGTCGCTACAGCGGCATTCGGCGAGTCGGGCCGGAAGGGCTGCGCCATTTCAAGCGCACCTACAAAGAGGCGTTGAAGCGCCAGCTCATGGCCGGCACCTACAATCCGCGGAAGCCGGTGATCGTGCCGATTCGCGAAGATCGCCGTTATCGCTCCTGGGTGGATGTCGTGCATCCCGAGTTCAATGCCGTCATCATCTACATGATGGATGTCTCCGGCTCCATGGGCGAGGAACAGAAGGAGATTGTGCGGATCGAAAGTTTCTGGATCGATACCTGGCTGCAGTCCCAATACAAGAATCTGGCGACGCGCTACATCATCCACGATGCCGCGGCCCGCGAGGTCGACCGCGAGACCTTTTTCCATACCCGCGAATCGGGCGGGACCCGCATCAGTTCCGCGTACAAGAAGGCCGTCGAGATCCTTGATGCCCACTATCCCGTGCAGGACTGGAACATCTATCTTTTCCACTTTTCCGATGGTGATAATTGGGGCGGAGGTGATACCGAAATCTGCTTGGAAGTGTTGTCGCAGCGGCTCATCCCCGATGCCAACCTGTTCGGCTACGGCCAAGTTCAATCCCCCTATGGCTCCGGGCAATTCATCAAGGATCTGCGCGGACGTTTCAAGGCCGAGGAGAAGGTGGTTCTGAGCGACATCGGTGGCCGCGATGGTATCTACGGCTCGATCAAGGAGTTCCTGGGAAGAGGCAAATAGCCATGCTGCACCGTTCGTTCCCCTCCCATTTGAAGCGCGCGAAGTACTTTGTGCGCGAGCGGGTTGCTGAAGTGGGGCTGGACCCCTTCGAGGTCATCTTCGAGGTTCTGGACTACAAATCGCTGAATGCAGTGGCCGCTTATCAGGGGTTTCCGACGCGCTATCCGCACTGGCGTTGGGGCATGGACTACAACCGGCTGGGCAAGGGGTACATTTACGGTCTGCAAACCATCTATGAACTGGTGATCAACAACGACCCTTCATACGCCTATTTGCTGGAGTCGAATGACATGATTACCCAGCGGATGGTGATGGCGCACGTCTATGGGCACAGCGATTTCTTTCGCAACAACATGTGGTTCGCGCACACCAACCGCAAGATGATGGACGAGATGGCGAACCACGCCTCGCGCATCCGCACCTACATGAGCCGGCATGGGCAGGATCGGGTGGAACGTTTCATCGACGCCTGCCTGTCGCTGGAGAATCTGATCGACATTCATGCGCCGATGACCAAGCCCCGCGGGGCGGCAGCCAGGCGCGATGAGCGCCAACGGGCGGATGGCGAGCCCCGCCCCACTGGGCGCCTGCGTGCCAAGTCCTACATGGAGAGTTTCATCAATCCGCCGGATTTCATCGCTTCCCAGGGGCGTGAGGAGGCCAGGCGAGCGCGGCAGGCCAAGGGCTTTCCCCCTTCGCCGGAACGCGACGTGATGCGTTTTCTCCTCGAACATGCACCGCTGTCACCCTGGCAGAGCGCAGTGCTGGAGATGATTCGTGAGGAAGCGCTGTACTTTGCCCCGCAGGCGCAGACCAAGATCATGAATGAAGGATGGGCCTCCTACTGGCACAGCACACTTTGCACCACCGGAGAGGTGATGGGAGATGCCGAGATCGTCGACTACGCCGAAAAACATGCCGGGGTGACGGCAACCAGCGGCGGCCGATTCAACCCCTACAAGCTCGGCATCGAGCTGTTTCGCGACATCGAAGAGCGCTGGGACATGGGACGTTTTGGACCGGATTACGCCGCTTGCGATTCTTTCGAGGAGAGGCGGCGCTGGAATCGGCACCTGGGGCTGGGGCGCGAGAAGATTTTCGAGGTGCGGCGCCTCTACAACGACGTCACTTTCATTCACGAGTTTCTGACAGCCGATTTCTGCCGGCGTCACAATCTCTTCAGCTTCTCCTACAACGCCTCCGCCGAGCAGTATGAGATCGAATCCCGTGAATTCCCCAGGATCAAAGAACGGCTGCTTTTCTCCCTGACCAACGCCGGCAACCCAACCATCGATATCGTGGACGCCAATCACAAGAACCGTGGCGAGCTGTTTCTCCAACATCGCTACGAGGGCACCGAACTCGACCTGGGCAAAGCGCGCGCTACCATTGCCAATCTGCAGAAGCTGTGGGGGCGGCCGGTGCACCTCGCCTCGCGCGATGAGAAGCACTCCTTTGTGCTCTCGCATGACGGCAAGGATGTGACCCTGAAAGACCTTTAAGAGCTTGTCGCGGTTCGGCAGCGGCTGGTGGCTACCCCGTACTCTCCGCCGCGGTACTTGACCTGGCGGGGAGGCGGGTTCTACCGTGGCTCGGTGCGCTTGCTTGCTTTCCACAAACATCGAGGAGTCGAACCGGTGCCCACGCGGCGTTTTGGAAATCTGCTCTATATGGCTATTGTCGTCGGTGCGCTTGGGCTGATTGTCTGGGGCGGCACCCGCTCCACCACTGTGCCGGCGCTTTCGGAGAGCGCGGCCGGCCCTTTTTCCGGCTGAAGGTAGGATGGATTTCTTGGGTTGGATGCACGGTGACTCCCGAATGAAGAAGCTGATGGCGTTGCTTGCCCTATGGATCGCTTGCGGAGTGGGTGGGTGCCGCGGACCATCGCCGGTGCAGGAGAAGGCGAGCGCGGCTCCGGAACTGGTGGCGGTCAAGCGGGTTGACATTACTCGTCGCCTGCGCGAGACCGGCCGGGTCGAAGCTCGCCGTTCAGTCGGGGTGCGTTCGCGGCTGGGCGGCCGGGTGGAGTCTCTGCCGGTGGAGCCGGGCGACCGGGTGGAGGCCGGCTCGGTATTGGCGACACTGCGGGTCGAGTCGACCGAGCAGATTCGTTATCTGACCACCCGCGTGGCGGTTCTGCAGGACAGCATCGCCGTCGCCGAGAAAAGCGATGCACTGCAGCGGCTGGTCCGGTTGGAGCAGCAGGGGCGTTCGGCCGGGAAAGAGCTGGACCTGGCGCGAGCCGAACTGGAACTGCTGCGCGCGAAACTGGAGCTGAGTCGCGCGCAGCGCGCCGTTCTGGAGCGCGACGGTGGTGGTGCCGAGCGGATTCGGCAGGGGTTGGCCGACATCTGTGCACCAATTGCGGGCGAGGTGCTGCGGCGCTCGGTCGAAATCGGCGAGGTGGTGCGCCCTTCATTGGGTACTCCGGGAGCGGGGCTTGGACCGGAGCTTTTTCGCATCGGCACCACCGATGAGTTGGTGGTCGAGAGCCGTGTGGACCAGGAGGACGTGAATTCAGTGGTGGAGGGAGCACCGGTGAGCGTGGTGCTGGATGCATTGCCGGAGGAGCAATTCGGCGGTGTGGTCGAGTATGTGTCGCCGGCCGCGCTGCCGCAACCGGCGGGTAGCGATCGGGTCGAATACATGGTGCGAATCTTGCTCCACGATCCGCCGCCTCAGGTGCGTCCGGGAATGACCTGCAAGATCGACCTGGTGCTCGCGGAAGCGACCGGAGTGGCGGCTTTGCCGGTGGAGTCGGTGCGCCCGCGGGAGCCGCGCGGTACCGACGAGGTCTTGAGCGCTGGCGGCGACTCGGCGTGGGAGGTCCTTCTTCCCGATGGCAGCACGCGTGCCGTTGAGTTGGGGCTGCGCGATGAGCGCTGGGTCGAAATCCGTTCCGGGGTTGGTGTGGGCGACCAGGTGGTGCGCCACCCGGCACGTGAATCGGCGCTGGATCTTCCGGATCCGACGCTGCTGGGACGGATCGGCGGCGGATGAGTTCTCTGTGGCTCGGTGTCCGCGTGGGGTTCGGCGAGATCGCCACGCACAAATTTCGCAGTGGTCTCTCGATGCTGGGGATCATCATCGGTGTCGCCGCCGTGATCGGCGCGGTGTCGATTGGTGAGGGGATGCGCGACTCGGTGCTTTCGCAACTGGGAGAAGTGGGGGCCGCCGATCAGATGAACATTCGCGGCGAGCCGCGCTGGGTAAAGAAGGATGGTGAGTGGCGGCGCAACGCGATCCCCCAGCAACTCACCTGGGCGGATGCCCGCGCTCTTGATCTGGGGCGGGCGGAAAACCGCGTGCTGGCGGTCCTGCCCGAGGTGACCGGCAGCGTGCCCGCTCGCGTTGGCCGCGTGCGCCGCGCGGTGACGTTCAGTGGCTTGCGAGCCGGCGGCACCACCGCCAAGCAATGGACAATTCGTGCCGGCCGCGACCTGGTGGCGCTGGATGCCGGCGAACAGGTCGCGCTTTTGGGAGCGAAAGTCGCCCGTGACTTTTTCCCCGGAGTGCCCGAGCGCCAGGTCTTGGGCCGGGAGTTGACCCTGGGCGGCAACCGCTTCGTTGTGATCGGCCTGCTCGAGGCGCAGGGATCGAATCTCTTTCAGGATCTGGATGACGTGGTTGTGGTGCCGATCGAAACGGCCCAGAAACGGCTCGCGGTCACGGCCGACCTCTCGCGCATTGTGATTCAGTTGCGCGATCCCCACGATGCTCCCGAAGTCGAGCGCTGGGTGCGCACCATCCTGGCCGCCAACCACGATGGTGGCGAGAACTTTCGGGTCGACCGGGAAGAGGCGATCCTGGAGCGGATCTCCAATGTTGCACTGTTGATCAACGCGACCCTTGGCGGGATCGCCGGCATCTCTCTTCTGGTCGGCGGCATCGGCATCATGAACATCATGCTGGCATCGGTTACCGAACGCACTCGCGAGATCGGGATTCGCAAAGCGATCGGAGCGACCAGCAGCGATGTGCTGGCGCAGTTCTTGATGGAGTCGGCCACGGTGACGGTTGTCGGCGGTGTGCTGGGGGTTACGTTCGGCATGGGGTTGGGGCGCGGCCTGGCGCGGGCGATGACCCTTTTTCTCTCTGAGCCGGTCGCTGCGAAATTCAGCCCGCTCGTGTTGCTCCTGGCGGTGCTGTTCAGCGGTGCCGTGGGGCTTTTTTTTGGCATCATGCCGGCGCGGCGGGCCGCCTCCATGGATCCGATCGAATCGCTGCGCACTGAGTAGCGGTGCCGGCGGTGGCGGCCCTTGAGGCGCCTACCACTCGATCGCGACAATGCGTGGCCGTTGTCGCTGCCGCTGCAACCGGATCAGGAGAGCGCGCGTGGTGTCATCGTGGCGCCGGACCTCGGCCCGCAGGATGGCAATGGAGGCGGGATGACGCCCCACCAGGTCGATCAGATCACCCGGTTCGATGCCCGCGCGGGCAGCGGGACCACCGGGGATGACATCGACGGCCACCAGCACTTCGCCGCCGGCGCTCGTGATCGCGGCAACGCTGAGTCCCAGTGTGGACAGGTCCGCCAATGAAGCGTGAGCGTCGAGCGTGCCGTTTAACTCCTGGTCTGTCGCCTGGGCGGCGATTGGGAGGGTGAGAATGCGGGCGTGCCCATCGGTGGAGACGCTGATGTGCAGTTCTTCTCCCGGGGTGTGACTTGCGATGATGCCGGCGAACTCCTCGGCTGTGCGCACCAGGTGGTTGTCGACCGCCGTGATCACATCCATGGCGGCAAGACCTGCGACGTTGCCCGGTGAGCCGGCTGCCACCCGGGTGACGACCACACCACCGACCCTGGGGGTCGCCAGAACCGCGGCCATGGCGGCGTTCATGGTGGTGACCTCGATCCCGACCCATGGCCGCGGACCGTGCACCCGCCGCTGCGCGGCTTCAGTGATGAAGGGCACAATCACACTTGCGGGAACCACCAGCCCCAGGTCCAGGACCGCGTTGTCGACCACCGCCTTGCCGACGATCATGCCGAGCCAGCGACCGTCGGCCGTGACCACTGGCCCGCCGCTCGACCCGGGCGCAACCAGCGCGTCGACCAACAGATGCGACTCGGCGCTGCCCGGCTCGGCTGTGGTATCCGGATGAGCGGCGACGATGCCGCTGCTCAGAACGAGTGCCTGCCCGAGCGGGTTGCCGAGGGCGTAGACCGGTGTGCCGATCGCCGGCAGTGGGGCGGTGGCGGCCCCATCCATCGGCAGCGGAGGTGGAACCAGCGCAGCGTCCGCGGCGATCACCCGCAGATATGCGAGATCCCGCTGCGGGAGAGTCGCGACCACTTCGGCGGTGACCACCGCTCTGTCGCCGCCCGCTGCTGCCGCGCCCGCTCCGGGGCTGCCGGGCGGAAGCTGGAGCAGCACTTGGCTCTTGCCGGTTATG
>JALXCG010000366.1 GCA_026991065.1 Gemmatimonadota bacterium
GTCGGGCGCCAGAGAGACCACCCGTTGCATCGCGTCTTGTGTGTCGCGGTAGTAGAACTCGACGCTCAGTGCGTGCGGGCCCAGCGGCACCTGGTAACTGGCTTCATAGGCGGAGATCATCTCCGGTTGCAGGTCCGGATTTCCGCGGCGCACGGTGTAGGAGTCGATCCAGGTAATGAAGGGCTCCAGATACCAGCCCCGCGGGCGGCGGATGCGGCGGCTGAAACTCAGCAGGAACTGTTGCTCCCCCGCCAGGTGCCAGGAGGTGTGGAGCGAGGGGAACCAGTTCCAGCGATCAATGGTGAAATTGCTGGCCGCGCCGGTCGAAGAGATCAGGCGGTCGGTGTACTCCGTGCGCAATCCGCCCTGGATCGAGAAGCGCCCGATACCGGTGGCATAGAGGGCGTAGAGAGAATGAACTGTGCGATCGTATTCAGTGGTGTAGCTGAACTCCGGCGCGGCCAGATAGGTAGCATCGCCGGCTTCGCGCAGGAAGACCCGATTGCGGTTGGTGTCTTCATCAATGCGGCTCTGCATTCCCGCCTCGAAACGCTTCTCTTCGCCGAGCGGCAGCGTGTAGTCGAGCTTCAAGAGCCAACGATGGTGGGGCCCGGCCTCGGTGGACTGAAAGCCTTCGACAAACTCCTCGGCGGGCGTAACCGTCTCGCTCAGCGATTGCTCATCCTTGTCGCGATAGCTGCGCGCCAGGTGCAGGTCCAACTGGTGTCCGGTCGCGTCGAAATCGTGGTGCAGGTCGGCCGTTGCTTCGTAGATGTCGGCCAGGAATTCCCAATCCTCATGGCTGCGGAAGGAGAACGCATCGGTGCCGGGGAGCGACCATTGCTCCTGATCCAACTGGTGTCCGCGCTCAATTTTCATTCCCCCGATTCGCCCTCCGAACGACAGTTGGTCGGCTTCGCTCAGGGTGAAATCGATGCCGGCGCGCAGGCCATAGAAGGTGTGACCGCGGCGCGATTCTCCGCTGCTCCGCAAGTAGCTTGTGGTGTCGCTCCGGACCGTGGCGCGTTCGCCGTGGCGGTCCCCCCGGTATACCCGCTTGTTGTAGTTCGCGCCGAGCAGGATGCCGGTGCCGCCGCGGCGGCGGCTGGTGTAGAGGTCGCCGCCGAAACGGTCGCGCGAACCGGCGTTCAGGTCGACCATCGCGCTCACCCCTTGCAACCCCTGCTTGTGCAGCACAATGTTGATGATTCCGGCGACCCCCTCGGGGTCATATTTGGCGGAGGGGTTGGTGATGATCTCGATCGTTTCGATGCTGGTGGCGGGAATCTGTTGCAGTGCCTGCTGCGCGTCCAGGATCGAGGGGCGGCCGTCGATCAATACGGTGAAATTGTCGCTGCCGCGCAGGCGGACATTGTCGTCGATATCCACCTCCACCGACGGAACATCCTTCAGGACATCCACGGCGCTGCCCGACTTGGCGGTCTCCATGCGACCCACGTCCACCACTTTCTTGTCGATGGAGTAGGCGATCGGCGCCCGCGTCGCCACGGTTTCCGCGCCCTCCAGTTCCAACACCTTGGGCTGCAGGTAGATGTTTCCCAGGTCCAGCGGCACCCCGGGGCGCGCCCGCAGCTCCTCGCTGCGCCAAGTGTCGTAGCCCATGAAACTGACTTCCACCCGGTAGCGGCCGGGGCGGACCGGGGCGATCTTGAAGCGCCCCCGGGCGTCGGAGACCGCGCCGCCGCTGCGCTTGCCCCGTTGCATCTCTGTTTCGCTGCCGCCGGCTCCGCCGTTTTTACCT
>JALXCG010000367.1 GCA_026991065.1 Gemmatimonadota bacterium
ACCTGGAGCACAGCGCCGGCGACCAAGTTCAGGTGATCACGGTGCATGGCTCGAAGGGGCTGCAGTTTCCGCTGGTGGTTCTCGCCGATATGGGCGGGGCGGCTCCCAACCGCGGTGGCGTCTGGAGTCTCGATCGCGACTGCGGTTTCGGGCTCCGCCTGCGCCCTCACCGTGACGCACCTTTGACGCACACCACTTGGTCCCGGCTGGCTCAGGAAGCACTCAAGGAGCGCCAGCGGGAGGAGTCGCGGCGGTTGCTCTATGTCGCGCTGACCCGTGCCGAAGACCAGTTGATTCTCTGCGGGAGCGGTCGCGCCAAGGAGAGCTGGCGCGCCTGGGTGGAGCCACTGCGCCCCGATCTGGAAGCGGCGGGGCTGCTGCGCGTGGTAACTCCCGAACCCGGGGATCTGGAACCTTGGGGCACTGAGGCGGGGGAGGTGGAGAAAGGCGAGAATGACGCACCATCGGTCTCTCCGGCCGGACCCGACCCGCCTGCCGCTTCCGGCCCGCTGCCCGCCGCGCCCGCGTCCGTCGCTCCGGTCTCCGAACCGGTGCCACTGGAGATCACCACCTCCGGCCTGGAGATGCTTCTGCAATGCCCGCGCCGCTACCACCTGTCCGCGGTTCTGGGCTGGGAGGAGTTCCCGCGGGGCGATCTGGCGCTGCGATCCACCTGCGCTGAATCCCCTTCCGCGGGGCCTGCGGCGACCAGCGACCATGGCAGCAGCCGGGAGTTGGGCACGCTCACCCATGCCATCCTGGAAAGGGTCGATTTTCGTCGCGGCGTGGCTGACCCGCAGGGCGCCGTTGCCGAGATTCTTCCGGAACTGGTCGCCGCCGATTCCGATTCCGGGCTGCTGCGCGAAGCGACCAGCGCTGTGCAGCGGTTCCTCTCCAGTGCCGCGGGGCAACAGATTGCCGCGGCCGCGTGGATCGAGCGCGAGGTAGATTTTCGGCTGCTCCTGCCGGCGACCGGCAAGGCGCCACCGCTGCTTCTGCGCGGCCGCATCGATCTGTTGCTCTGCGCGACTGATGGGACGCTCAGCATCATCGACTACAAAAGCGGAACTTCCAGCGCCGCCAATCCCACCCGCCATGCCGAGCAACTGGGTCTTTACGCGCTGGCGGTCGAACGACTGCTCTTTTCCGTCCCCGGTGGAGCCTCCAAGGTGGCCGCTCGCTGCACCCCGTACCTCTGCTACCTCGGCGATTGCCCGCCGGAACTTCTGCCGGTGCCTCGCGATTCCACCCTCTCCGCGCGCATTTCAGAAGCCGCCGCGGGGCTGCTGGAATGGGAGCAGCAGCGCGCCTGGCCGGGACGCCCGCGCAACCACTGTGGTCAAATCGGTTGCGGCTTTGTGAATGGATGTCACCCATGATTGAGCCTCGCTTTCTGCCCTTCTATCGTGTGCAACGCACGCCGCAGCAGCGCCCGCTCGCCGCCGAGCGTTTGCAAGCCACAGTGGCTGAAGCGGTTGCCGGATTGGCGCCGGTCGCCGGGGAGGGCGTTGCCGTCGCGGTTCCGAGCCGCGGCATCGATCATTTGGCGGAAGTGGTCGGCGCGGTCGTTGCCGCCCTGCGAGAGCGCGGTGCCGAGCCTTTTGTGGTCCCGGCGATGGGCAGTCATGGCGGCGGTGACGCGCCCGGGCAGATCGCGCAGCTGGCGCTGCTCGGCATCACCGAAGAAACGGTCGGAGCACCGATCGAATCGCCCGCGCCGTGGATCCAGGTGGCCGCCCACGACTGCGGTGCCCCGCTT
>JALXCG010000368.1 GCA_026991065.1 Gemmatimonadota bacterium
TGACCTTCGCGCCGAATGAGCCGGTGACTGTGACCGTTACCGTCAATGACGGCGACGTGATCGGTGTCATCCATCAACTCAACGCATCGGTAGAGCCGATTTCGCACAAGCTTCTGGAGCCGACCACTGCGGTTGATCTGACCAATACTTACTTGGCTCCCAGCGAACCCGGACAGTACTTTACCTATGTAGACGTGTTTGACAAGGCGGCGGTATCCGATACCGAGACACCCTATTCAGCCGCCGCCTGGGGAATGCCCTACTTCGTGACGGAGTAGGCCGGGCCTGAACGGGCCACAGGGGACGCCCCTTCCGCAATTCGCGGAGGGGGCGTCTTTTTTTGTCTGGTCCATCCGCGAGCTGAACAAGAAATCTGGGCTGAACGCGGCGGCCTCGGGCATACTCCGGGGGTCGAATGTTGCCGTTCTTGGGTCTTGGTCGGTCGCCGCCGCGGCCACCGGAAATGGTTTTCTTGTATATGAAGAGCATCGCCTGTCGAATCGCCGCGGAGATCGGCGCCGCCGAGCAGCAAGTCGCGGCTGCTGTTGCGCTCCTGGACGAAGGAGCGACTGTGCCTTTTGTCGCCCGCTATCGCAAAGAGGTCACCGGCGGGCTGGACGACACGCAACTGCGGCTCCTGGATGAGCGCCTGCGCTACCTGCGCGAACTGGAGGAGCGGCGCGAGAGCATTCTGCAGAGCGTGGCCGAACAGGGCAAGCTCAGCGCCGAACTGGAGCAGGCGCTGCGCGCGGCGGAAACCAAGACCCGGCTCGAGGACCTCTATCTTCCCTTTCGCCCCAAGCGCCGCACCCGCGCCCAGATCGCCCGCGAGGCGGGGTTGGAGCCGCTGGCGCTGGCTCTGCTGGAAGATCCCCGCATCGTCCCGGAGCAGCGCGCCGCCGATTTTGTTGATGCTGACCGCGGTGTGGCGGATGTGAAAGCAGCACTTGATGGTGCCCGCCAGATTCTGATGGAGCGCTTTGCCGAAGAGGCCGACCTGGTTGGCGCGCTGCGCGAGCATGTTTGGCGGAAAGGGATTCTGCGCGCGACCGTGGTCGCCGGAAAAGAGGCGGAAGGGGCGAAATTCCGCGATTACTTCGACTACAGCGAGCCGCTGCGGCGGGTCCCCTCGCACCGTGCCCTGGCCCTCTTTCGCGGGCGCAACGAGGGGGTGTTGAGTCTCGAACTCCTGGTCGATTCCGAGGTTGAGGGGGTGCCGCCCTGTCAGCAGCGGATCGCCCGCCACTTCGGCATCGAGGATCGCCGCCGTGCCGCCGATTCCTGGCTCCTGGAGACTGTCCGCTGGGCCTGGAAGACCAAGATATCTCTGCATCTCGAAACCGAGTTGCTTGCGCGCCTGCGCAGCGAGGCCGAGGCTGAAGCGATCAAGGTGTTCTCTCGCAATCTCCACGACCTGTTGCTGGCGGCGCCGGCCGGTCACCGTGTCATCATGGGGCTGGATCCGGGCCTGCGCACCGGGGTGAAGGTCGCCGTCGTGGATGTGACCGGCAAGCTGGTCGATGTCGGCACCATCTACCCGCACCCCCCGCGCCGCGCCTGGGATGAGTCGATCGCCACGCTGGCCGCGCTGGCCGCCAAGCACGCGGTGGAGCTGGTGAGCATCGGCAACGGCACCGCCGCGCGCGAGACCGACCGCCTGGTGCTCGAACTGATGCGCCGCCATCCCGAGCTGAAGCTGCAGCGCCTGGTGGTGAGCGAGGCCGGAGCTTCGGTCTACTCCGCTTCGGAACTGGCGGCC
>JALXCG010000369.1 GCA_026991065.1 Gemmatimonadota bacterium
ACGGGGGCAGCGTCCAGGGCCCGGGCAGCGCGGTGGCAGCGGGAGCAACGGCACTGGCCACCGACGAGTGTGACCATGGAGTCCGCGGGCGCTGGCTGGTCGATCTTCTGCGGGATTGTGAAGCGGTGATCGCCCGGGGCATGGGGACCCGCCTGCAGACCGCGCTGCGGGCCGCCGGGATTCGCCCGATCCTGCTGGAGCAGAAGATCTCTCCGGAGGAGGCGCTGGAGCTTTACCGCCAGGGGAGACTCTAGGAGCCTCGTGGCGCCGCTGCAATGCCGCCCCGGCGGCGAATCCGGGGTAGGCGCAACCGGTCACCGGCACTACCCTTGGGGTGATGCCTCGTTCGGTTGCGCCGGTAGCTAGCCGGCTTGTCGCGGACTCCCGCCACGAAAGTGCCAGGCTCCCATGCACTCACCGCTAGTTCTGCTCAAATCGTCGAGCGCTTCGTTGGCGCCCGCGCTGCTTCTCGCCATGCTCCTGTGGCCGGACCCGCTGCACCATGGAGTGGGAGCCGCCGCCGGCAGTACGCTGCCGCCCGCGCCTCCCCCTTCCTACCAGTTGGAGATTGCTGGGCTTGATGGGCCGGTCGACGTGGTTTACGACTCCTGGGGCGTTCCACACATCAGCGCGACCACCGAGCACGACACCTGGTTCGCAATGGGGTTCTTTCAGGCGCAGGATCGTTTCTTCCAGATGGACAATACGCGCCGCACCATCGCCGGAACCCGGGCCGAGCTTTTCGGTGAGTGGGCCGTGCCCGAGGACCACGACATGCGGGTTCTCGGCCTGGCCTGGGCGGCGGATCAGATGATGGGCTATCTCTCCGCCGACGACCTGGTGGTGCTCGAGACCTTCGCCGCCGGGGTCAACGCCTGGCGCGCCGCTCTGATCGCCGGCGAAGGCGATATCACCTTGCCGCCGGAATATGTTGACCTTGGAATTACCGCCGAAGAACTCGATCCGTGGGAGGCGCGCGACACGGTTCTGATCCTGGGCGGTTTCATCTTCGCCCTGACCCAGTCGCTGGAGATCGACCTTGGATTGACATCCGCTCACCTGACTCTGCCCTCCGACATTGTGGAAGACGCGTTCCGACTGGCGGCGGCGGATACGGTTCCGGCGCTCTACCCCGGGGAGTATCCGGAGCGGCTGCGCCCCAGTGGGCCGCTGCCGGGGGACGATGGCGAAGAGGTCGGCGACCGCAATGGCCACCGCCCGCCGGCGGGATTCGGCGCGGGCGGCGACGAAGGCGACGATTTCGTCGGCCTGGGCGATGCTGTCGCCGCGGCGCAGGCACTGTGGGACCGGATTACCGGTGCCAACCCCTGGATTCTTACCGGCGGCTCCAATGCGTGGGCGGCCGCCCCCGAGCGAACCGCCGCCGGCGTCGCGATTTTCTGTAGCGACAATCATGTGGGAACGCCGCTGCCATCGGTCTATTACGAGATGCATCTCGACGCCCGCCCCGCGGACCTGGTGACCTACGGTCTGACCATCCCCGGCTCTCCGGTGGTGGCCAACGGCTTCAACCGCGATGTTGCCTGGGGTTATACGGTTTTGCCGGTCGACGGCACCGATCTTTTCTGGGACCGCCTGCCTCTGCCCAACAAGGTCTCGTTCATGGGGCGCCTGGTCGACCTGGAGGTGCGCCACGAGCGCTATTGGGCGCGCGTGGACGGCGAACTGGTGGAGCGAACCGACCTGATCGACGACCCGGTCAGCCGCTATGTTCCGCACCACGGGCCGATTCTGGCC
>JALXCG010000370.1 GCA_026991065.1 Gemmatimonadota bacterium
TGTAGCCGATGGTGTCGGCATCGGTCTCGACGTCGTAGATGAATGTGCCGTCGGCCTGCCGCGTGGCCGCGTGCTGCTCCTGGTCCCAGGTGCCGCTGATCTTAATGGTGGCAGGGTCGGGCAGATAGTCGGGGCGCGCCAGGGTTACCTGCACCTCGATCCCGTGCTGCGCTTCATATTCGGGGTCCAGCAGCACCAGGGTGAGATCGGTGTGCTCATGGTTGGGACTGGTAACATAAAGATAGCACACGCCGGGTCCCGGCAGGCGCAGGGTGAAGGAGCCGTCCGGACCGACCTTGGTGGGGTTGGCTTCATCGACCCAGCGACGCACGACGTGGGCGACCCGCGGGATCTCGCCGGTCGCTGTGCGCACGGTCCCCTTGACCACAATCTCCGCTCCGGCGCTGGGCGACAGGCCGGCGAGCAGGAGCAACGACAACAGATTCAGCGCATGTTTGCGTAGTTGCAACAAAACCTCCCCGTTTCCGGTTATTGCTGTCCCGGCGTCGGGAGCTGGTCGCTACCGGCCCGGGAAACCTCTTCGACCTGTCCCTGATAATTCGAGAATCCGGGATAGTAGAGCATGGTGCAGTCACAGCCGAATAAACATGGAGTGGTACATGCCTTTACGGTTTTGCCGCTGCTGAGCTTGACATCTTGCAAATGCCCCCTGGGATGGTTCAGAACACCGGTGATCAGTTCGAGCGAGGCCAAGGCTCCCTCCGCAACCTCGCGCGGAATGAAACTCTCCACAGCGAGCTGGTTGCCGTCTCGCTGAACGGTAAGAGCCAGAAGTTCATCCTCAACCTCTTTTACGGGGTCTCCGGGGAGCAGCACGCCCGCGTCGGAGTAGATGCTGGCGCAAGTAAAAGACTCCGGCAGGTTCGCCGGAGCTTTGACAGTGAATGTCTCTGCCGTCGCACTCGAGGCGATGAGGAGGAAGAAAGAAAGAAACAGCAACATATTTGTGCTCCGATTGATTCCCGTCGCCGGGAACTACCAATTGTGCTTTCGCGAGCGTTTGAACTGCTCGCTCAGCCGAGGACGGAGCACCCGGACCCACCGAACCCGGTTGCCCCGCCGAACCTAGGAGCGTGTCGCGCATTGTCTTCGCGTCGCCCCGCATCCGTCCCTGCTCCGATCTCTGCGTTGCTAAGTCCTTGAAAGGCAACCAGCCTTCCTGCGGACTCAGCGCCTTGATCTCGAAGCAGGCCCGATCACGGGGCTCGAAAGCCAATGCGCGACACACTCCTGGTCGTCGCGCACGATCACAACTGCTTCTCCTGCGGTGACTGTTGGCGCTGCAGGAGCCGCGCGGGTCCACACGGTCCGGATCGCGGTCGGCGGCGCCGACTCTGCGCCGTCGAGATTGAGCGGTCGCCGCGCATCTTGACAGAAGGGGAGCGGGAACCGCTCTCTTCGTCGTTTGCGCCGGGCGACGGAGTGGAGGTGTTGCGAGTCCGTGGCGGATCAACCTGGCGGGGTGACCGGAGATTCAAAGGATCGAGAGAGAGAATCAGCATGATGCTCCAGTGTCGAATGCGGCGCTTCTGCCGGCTCGGAATCAACTCCCCTGACTTGCCGGCGGTGGCAGGAGAATTCAGAAAGAGCACGCCGCCCGGCGCGGGAACGCCGGGCGGGCGGTCGCCCGGGAGAGCGACGTTGGAAGAATGCTCGCTCGGGAACTGCGATATGCAAGTTGCGGGCCGGCTTCCGGGCCGGCGTGCAGTGTCATGTGGGTGAACGGGTTGCGGTG
>JALXCG010000371.1 GCA_026991065.1 Gemmatimonadota bacterium
GGTATTGGCGGCGATCGCGGCGGCGGGGGGCGAAGAGGGGCTGGCGCTGCAGGCGGATGTGACGGATGCGGCGGCCACCGAAGGGGTGGTGGAGCGGGTGCGCGAACTCTGCGGCGGCTGGGAGATTCTGGTCTGCAATGCCGGCATTACTGCCGACAGCATGAGCTGGAAGATGAGCGATGAGCAGTTTGACCGGGTGATCGCGGTGAATCTGAAGGGCTATTTCAACTACAACCGGGCGGCCGCGCGGGTGTTCCGGGAGCAGGGCAGCGGCAAGATTGTTAACATCGCCTCGATCAATGGGCTGCGGGGCAAGCTGGGGCAGGCGAATTATGCGGCCAGCAAGGGGGGCGTGATCGCTCTCTCCAAGAGTCTGGCGCGCGAGTTGGGGCGCTACGGAGTGAATGTGAACGTGGTGGCGCCGGGAATGGTGCTGACCGAGATGATGGCCGCGATTCCCGAGAAGTTCCGCGCCCGGGCGGTGGCGGAGACGGTGTTGGGACGGGTTGCGGCGCCGGAAGATGTGGCCAATCTGGTGGTCTTTCTGGCGTCGGCGGCGGCGCGTCATATCACCGGCGAGGTGGTGAAGGTGGATGGGGGGCAGTATATCTGATTCGAGCGGGTGGGGTGGCCGGCGGCCGGGCGGCTGGAGGAACGGCGAAAAATCGCGGAAATCGCCCGGGGGGGTCGCCGGCGGAGGCACTCTCGGACTAGTCTCAAAAGACGGGTGTCGGGGCCCGGCGAGATGGCTTGTTCTTGTTGATGTTGGCGCGCACTCGTGACGGTGCTCCGCGACCCATTCGTTCGCTGGATTTGCGTGCTCTCGCCACGTTGCCGTGGGGGCGGGGGCCAGGGTGGAGATCACCATGACGCGAGTTGGAATCATTGGTGCGGGACACGGGGTTTTTGGGCGCCGCACCGACGCCACTGTGCAGGAGTTGGCGTTCGAGGCGTTTCGCCTGGCCTTGGAAGATGCGGGGGGGATTGGGCGCGACGAGTTGGATGCCGCGGTGGTCGCGGCAGTGCCGGAGTATCACCGGCAGCGCTCGGTGGCCGGCGTGGTGCAGGAGTATCTGGGGCTCAACCCCAAGCCGGTCTGGCTGACGGAGGTGGCGTGCGCTTCCGGTAGCGCGGCGCTGCGCACGGCGTGGATGGCGATCCGCTCGGGGGTGCATGATGTGGTGGCGGTGATCGGCTGCCAGAAGATGACCGAGTTGGAGACGCCGGAGATTCTGGCCTTGATGGGGCGGGTCGGCGAGGTGCAGTGGGAGTCGGTTTTCGGGACCACTTTCCCCGGCTACTACGCCATGTTCGCGCAGCGTCACATGCATGATTTCGGCACCACCCATGAACAGATGCTGGCGGTGGCGGTGAAGAATCACTTTTATGGTGCGCGCAACCGGAAAGCGTTTTTCCAGAAGGAGATTACGCTGGAGAAGGCGCTCGCGTCGGCGCCGGTGTCGTCGCCGTTCTGCGTCTACGACTGCTGTGCCAATGCCGATGGCGCGGCCTGTTTGATTCTGGCCTCGGCGGAGCGGGTGCGGGAGCTGGGGGGCGGCGAACGGGTGGTCTGGATGGATGGCATGGGCGCGGCCACGGCGAGCATGTCGGTGCTGCGGCGCGAGAATCTGGTGGGGTTGCCGTCGGCGCGGCAGGCGGCTGAGCAGGCTTACGCGATGGCCGGAGTTGGCGTGGAGGATCTGGATGTGGCCGAGGTGCATGACTGTTTTACCATCGCCGAGATCATGGCCTACGA
>JALXCG010000372.1 GCA_026991065.1 Gemmatimonadota bacterium
GTGACGCTGGCCACGGTGGCGGTCACATACCCCTGGTCGTAGGCCCATTGCAGCAAGGTCAGGTATTCATCCGTGGTGACCTCGATCTGACCGATGGAGAAATCATGGGTAAGTGTGACCTGGCGCCGATCGACGCCGCAACGCGCGACGCCATCTCCCATGACAAACTGCCCCGCCGGAACCTGCACCTGTCCCCCGGGCTGCGGCGGCAGCACATCGACGCAGGGTTCATTGCACTCCTCGCACTCAAAAAGTTTGCAGGAGATCGCTTGAGCAATGGCAACGTAGCAGTCTCCGCAGACACCTCCGCTCCAGCAGTCATCGCAGTTCAACACCAGCGTCATCGCCCAGGTGCACCAATCGAGCCCGGCCAAACAGGAATCCGCCACACACTGAGCGCACTCCGGAGTCGCCGCGGGAGGCTCGGAAGAGTCCAGAGCGGTGAGGTGCCCCCGCACCACCTTCCGCCGGGCCGGAAAAACAGTACGCGCATAGCCACTCTCGGTGGCGATCGAGAGTCGCTCAATCCGCCCCTGGCTGGGATCCATCTCGAATTCGAAGAAGTACACGGTGCTGCGGCCGGTCAACGGCTGAACCAGAAAACTCCAGCTCGGCGCCCCGGTCGCCGGGGGAGCGGCGGAACCAAAGAGCGACCGGCCACCCGGCCCCTGTAGAGGAACCAGTGCGAGTCGCTGGGTCGCCACGCGGGAAAAGACGGCATGGTCGAGGTCCAGGCTCCAGCCATGTGCGACCAGTTCCGCGCCCACTCCCGACCCCACCGCGGCGGCGATCTGCGGACGCGCAGCGGCAAAGCGCACAGGCTCGCGGCAGGCGGCGATGAGATCGGTCTGCCCCGTATCGAAACAGGCGTGCTCGCTGCCGTACGCCGCTGTCGTCCCCTGCATGGTGAAGATCCAACCAAATACCACGAACCAAATCTGCGGAATGCTACGCATGCCGTCTCCAGGCGGCCCATTCGGGCCAAGAGGAACACTTGTAATTGGCGGCACTTACAAACCAGAGTTCACACTCCCGAGGGCCGTCGAAACCGAATCCAAGCACAGGATAACCAATTTTCAGCGGCGGGGAAACTGCCTCACTCCACTGGGCGCACAACCAGATCGAAACCAGCCCGCACCCAGTCCTCAAGAGGAAGAGTGCCGACCACTGTATCGACACGATAGGTGTTGGGCGGCGTGGGGATCGGAACCACCAACTCCAGCGGCTGCGTCACCCGCGCCCCCGCCGGCAGCAGCGTCGCCGTGGCGAGGGGGATCTGTTTCACCGGCCCAAGCCCACTGACCTCGATCCAGGCATCCACCACCAGATCCACGCCCGCCGCATTCTCCAGAGTCGCCTCCCAAGTTGCGGTACCGCCGACCGGAACCGAGTCCGGCAAATCACTCAGCGTCAGGAGCAGGGTGTGGCCGGGCGGATTCACCCACAGATCATCGATAAACCACCCTTCATGGCCCACCGAAGTATCGGAAGCAAAGTGGAATCGAAAGCGCGCTTCGCCGGCGCGGTCGCCGAGGTCGAAAATCTCGGGGCGCCAGTCGTGGGTGCCGCTGAAGCAGGGAGTCCCGGGCGCCAGGGTTGAACGGAAACCGCCATAGGCCCGATAGGGATAGCCGGATTGTGGAGTGATTACTTCGAAGGGACCGCCATCGATCGAGACCTCCACGATTCCACCATCGTACGCGGTTGTATCATCCTTGGTTTCCGCCTCGATGCGATGCCAGAACCGCAACTCGCTGGCCGCGGCGATGTCAAAACAGTGCGTCAAGAGAGTGGCGTCCTGCACATCTGCATAGTTGCCGCGTCCGGTCGATCCCAACTTCCAGGCCAGGCTCCCCCCGGGAGTCCGGTTGTGCTGTGTGGAGATGTGCCACTCATCACCAAAACCCGGATAGATGGAGGTGTGGGTCCAGCCATTCGCGCCGCTTTCGACATCATCCGCGAACGGTTCCGGGAAGAGAAAATCGGCAGTCGCCGCCTGCTGTGCTACTACCGCGGCGGACGCCTCAACCGGCAGATAACCGCAGCGATCCGCCTGCAGAGCGTAGACCGAGTCCGCGGGCACCGGAGCGATCCAGTACTCGCCGGCGGCGTCGGTGAAGACCGGATCGATCGGCGTGTCCACAACCACGACCTGGGCGGCAACCACCGGCTGCCCGCTCTCGTCGAGAACCGCTCCGCGAATTGCACCGGCCGGGGTCGCGACCAGGGTTGGGCTCCAGATCGTGGTGTCCTGTGCGGCAATGACCGCCGTCCGGGATGCATTCAGATGGCCGAAGCAGGTTGCCTCCACCACATATTCCGACCCCGCCGGCAGCCAGAGGGCGAAACTGCCGTTGCTGTCGGTGCGGGTAACATGGGGCCAGCCCGCCGCCGCGATCCGCGCCTCCAGGGGTGCGCCGCTGGCGGCATCCGTGACCCGCCCGGCAAGCAAGCCCAAACCGGCGACTGCCGCCTGATAAGCCGCTTCGAGATCGATCACCCCCCAACCGTAGTCATTGTCCGGGCCGGATGCTCCCAGATCGCGCGCAGTCTCTTGCAGGATCAACTTGATCGTCGTCGGATCGAGATTGGGGTTGGCCTGTTTGAGTAGGGCGACGGCACCGGCCACATGCGGAGCCGCCATCGAGGTGCCGGACATCAGTGCATAGGGTGCACCAAGATCCGGTGGAATCGAGGAGCGAATCGCGTCGCCGGGAGCAACCGCGGCGGGCTTGATGCTGAGATGATCGCAGTGACTCGGCCCCCGCGAAGAGTAGTTGGTGATCGCCTCGGCGGAGTTCAACGCTCCAGTGGCGAAGATGTTGACCTGCGTGGTCGCCCGATTCTTGGGTGACGTGATCGACTCCCTCTTGGGACCGCCGTTTCCGGCGCTGAAGATCACCGTGGAGCCCACCGCTTCGCAGTTGTCGATCGCCTCGTAGAATGTACTCTTGCAACGGGTCTGCAGGTCGCTCCAGGAGTTGCTGATCACATCCGGGTTGTCAGCAGTGGCCGGGTTGCCGTCGGGATCCGCGGCCCACTCGAGCGCCCCCAGCGCCTTGCCGATGAAATCCCCCACGCCGGTTATCGCGAGGGCGGCGATCCATTCCGCGTCCGGCGCCACGCCCACCGTATCGCCGGGAACTGAGCCGCAGATGATCCCCATGGTGTGGGTGCCATGACTCTCCTGATCAAAAGGGTCGTCGCTGCCCCAACTGGGATCGAGCCAATGGTGCCGCCAATCGGTTCCGTCGCGCCCACGCCACTTCTGCGAGAGTGCCGGGTGGGTGTCGTCCACCCCCGTGTCGATGTTGCAGACCACAGTTCCACGGCCGGTGATCCCGCGCGCCCAGAGCGCCGGCGCACCGATCATGTCCAAACCCCATTCGTGGGTTGAGTTGCTCCGCGCCGGCGCCAGCGCCCGCTCGACCGGTGCATCGAGAACCACTGGAGAATCTTCATAGATCTCCTCCACCTCCTGCATCGCGGCAACTTCCCGAATCACGGCCACCGGAGCGCTGAAGGCGACCGCATTCACGATCCAGTAGGGGCGCACCTCCTCCACCACGCCGGCACGGTCCCATTCATGCAACCGGTCCATCAGTCGGGCCTGGGTGCGCCAAGCGGTTCTCTGCAGTTCGCCGACCAGCCGCTCGTGCCGCAGCGAAGCGCTCCACCCCTCGCGGTAGAGTTGATGTTCCAGCGCCACCACCGGCGGCCGTTCCGTGAGAACCGCGATCACCGCAACCCGGTCGTCATCATCGGCTGCCCGCAGCACAGGCTCAAGTTCCGCAGTGATCTGTCCGGCGCTCGCCGGCGCCAGCCACGCAAGCCACAGGCCCCACCTTACCGCCGTCACCATGCTCTCTCTCCGCATCGCACCCTCGTCGTTGGTTTACTCGCTGCGGGCGCAGACCACCCAGGGACTTCCCGGACCATGATGTGCGCGCCCGAACACTATTCAATGCAGTCACTTGGACAGCCCCAGTCTAGCCCAGACCGGAGCCCGCAGGAGCCCGAAACCGAACGGCAGAGGAGCCCCCCCGCCACTCTTTTCACTTTTTTGCACCAGGCGGGAACGCTAGGCTGCGCTCGCGTGTATGCGGCTTTTATCCGTCGTCAGTGGGGTTCGTGACTGCGATGCGGCGCCGTTCCGAACAATGGGGGCAGCCAGCCCAAAACTCCGCGCCACCGCGAGGATCGCTCCCCGCCCCCTCAGCCAAAACAGTGATGGGACAATGACAAGATGATCGAGATCGACAATCTCTGCCGGAGTTTCGGCAGCCTCGTCGCAGTGGATGGCGTGAGCTTCCGCGTTGAACGGGGAGAGGTGTTGGGTTTTCTTGGACCGAATGGCGCAGGGAAATCCACGACCATGAAAATGCTCACGGGCTTTTTGGCCCCCACCAGTGGCACCGCGCGGATCTGCGGCATCGACATTCAGGAGGATCCGATCAAGGCCAAGGCGCGCATCGGTTACCTGCCGGAGGGCGCGCCCCTCTACGCCGATATGACGCCGGCCGAACTGCTCAATTTTGTTGCCGAGGCTCGTGGATTCGGCCCGACGGAGAGGGCGGCGATGGTCGAAGAGGCGGTGCTCAAGCTGCACCTGGAAGCGGTGTTGAATCAGCGCATCGAAACCCTCTCCAAGGGTTTCAAGCGGCGCGTCGGCTTGGCGCAGGCCATCTTCCACGACCCCGATGTGCTGGTCCTGGACGAGCCCACCGACGGCCTCGATCCGAATCAAAAACATGATGTCCGCCAACTGATTCGGCAGATGGCCCCGAACAAGGTAATTGTCCTCTCCACACACATCCTGGAAGAGGTCGACGCAGTCTGTACCCGGGCCATCATCATCGCCGATGGCCAACTGCGCTTCGACGGTACTCCCGAAGAGCTGCGCGCACGATCCACGACCGGCAAACTGGAAGACGTGTTCCGCGAGATCACCACCAGCCCCAAGAGCAACTAGGGAGCCTCCTCATGCGCAACATGATTACTGTGTTCAAGCGGGAGTTATCGGGTTATTTCGCAACTCCTCTTGCCTATGTCTTTCTCGTGATCTTCCTGATCCTCACCGGTGTATTCACCTTCTATTTGGGAGGCTTTTTCGAGCGCGAACAGGCCGACCTGCAACCGTTTTTCGCCTTTCACCCCTGGCTTTACCTCTTCCTGATTCCAGCGCTCTCCATGCGCTTGTGGGCCGAAGAGCGCAAGAGCGGAACCATTGAACTCCTGCTCACGCTGCCACTCACCATGGGGCAAGCAGTGACGGGGAAGTTCCTGGCCGCCTGGGCATTCACCGCGATCGCACTGGTGCTCACCTTCCCCATCTGGCTCACGGTCAACTACCTGGGCAATCCCGACAACGGGGTCATCATCACCGCCTACATCGGCAGTCTGTTGATGGCCGGCGGCTATCTGGCCATCGGCGCTTTCGTCTCGGCACTCACCCGCAATCAGGTCATCGCTTTCGTGGTCACGGTCATGATTACTCTGGGCTTTGTCCTGGCCGGCTTCCCGGCGGTCCAGGATATCTTCGCGACCTGGGCCCCCCAGGCGGTCATCGACACCATCAGCTCCATGAGTTTCCTGACCCACTTTCAGGGGCTCTCCCGTGGAGTGATCGATCTTCGGGATCTGATCTTCTTCGCCTCGCTGATCGGCTGCTTCCTCGCCGCCAATGCCCTCACCGTTGACCTCAAGAAAGCCGACTAGGAGCCACCATGCAGAGAAAATACAACACGACGCTTGGCCTGGCCGTCCTCTTGGGGCTGTTTTTCGCAATCAACCTCTTTGCCGGCACCGTTTTTCGTTCGGTTCGTCTGGATCTGACCGAAGGGGGTCTTTACACCCTTTCGGACGGCACCAAGAACATCCTGCGGAATCTCGACGAGCCGATTCACCTGCGCTTCTATTTCTCCCAGCGTCTCGCCAACGACCTGCCCGACATCAAGAGCTACGGCGACCGCGTGCGCGAGCTACTGGAAGAGTACGCGGCACACTCCAACGGCAAAGTGGAGTTGGAGGTGATCGATCCCGACCCGTTCTCTGAAGAGGAGGATCGCGCGGTCGCTTTCGGGCTCCAGGGAGCGCCGGCCAATGCGACCGGCGACCCGCTCTACTTCGGTTTGGCGGGAACCAATTCGACCGATCAGGAGGAGGTGATCCCCTTCTTTCAGGTCCGCCGTGAAGAGTTCCTCGAGTACGACATCACCAAGCTGATCCACAACCTCTCCAATCCCGAGAAGACAGTGGTCGGCGTCCTCTCCTCTCTGCCCATCATGGGTGCTGCTCCCAACCCGATGAATCCACGCGCGTCCGCTCAGCCCTGGTTCATCATCGACAACCTGCGGCAGCTCTTCGAGGTGAAAGAGATCCCCGCGAGCGCAACCGAACTGCCGGAAGATCTTGGCGTCCTGGTGGTGATCCACCCCAAGGGACTGGACGACCAGCTGCTCTATTCGATCGACCAGTTTGTGCTTGGCGGTGGGCACATGGTCGCCTTCGTCGATCCCCATTGCGAGGCGGACGAGCCACCGACCGATCCACGCAACCCCATGGCGTCGATGGGAGCGGACCGCTCTTCCGACTTTGGGCCGCTGCTCAAGGCGTGGGGCGTTGAGATGTCCAAAGACGCCATTGTCGTGGATCGTCTGAATGCGCAACGCGTCGGCTATCAGGGCAAACCGGTCGACTATGTGGCGTGGCTGGGGCTGCGTCAGGATGCCTGCTCCCAGGATGATCCGATCACCAGCGAGTTGGCACACCTCAACTTTGCCACGGCCGGCAAGCTGGCAGCGCTCGAAGATGCGACCACGACCTTCACCCCGGTCATCCACACCAGCGCTGAAGCGACCACGGTTCCGACCCGAGAGATCAGCTTCATGCCGGATCCCAACCGCCTCCTGCGCGAGTATCAACCGGGCAGCGAACCGCTCACCTTGGCGGCACGGGTCAGTGGCACCGCCCAATCCGCCTACCCCACGGTTCCGGAAGGGGTCGAAGCGGAGAATCACATCGACAGCGGCGAAATCCAGATTCTTCTGGTGGCAGATGCCGACATGTTGGCGGACCGCTGGTGGGTCGACGTGCAAAACTTCTTCGGCCGGCGCATCGCCGTCCCCAATGCCAACAATGCCGACCTGCTGGTCAATGCAGTCGACAATCTCTCCGGCAGCAACGACCTGATCAGCCTCCGCAGCCGCAGCACCTACAATCGTCCCTTCGACAAGGTGATCGAACTGCGCCGCAGTGCGGAGGCACGTTTCCGCGCCGAGGAGCAGTCCCTGGAGTCCAAGCTGCAGGAAACGGAAAGGCGCATCAGCGAGTTGCAGCAGCAGAAGAACGATCCGACCAGCAAGGTGATTCTCACTCCCGAGCAGCGCAACGAGATCAACCGCTTCCGCCAGGAACAGGTCGAGACGCGCAAGCGCCTGCGTGATGTGCGTCACCAGTTGGCCAAAGAGATCGAGCGGCTCGGCATGTGGCTCAAACTCATCAACATCGCCTTGATCCCGCTCTGTCTGATCATCTTTGCCGGGCTGCGCGCAACCGCAACCCACGAGAGGAGGAAGTGACCCATGAACTCCAGGAACATCGGCATTGCCGCCCTGGCGGCACTTCTCTTGCTCATGGTCGGGCTGGTTTTTCATCCGCGCACAGAGCACTCGACCCCCGGCGCAACGCAGTCGAATCTTCTCTTTCCCGATCTGGCGGACAAACTCAACGATGTCGCACGCATCGTGGTGGCGGATTCCGCGCAGACCTCAACGCTTGAAAAAAGCGAAGAGGGTTGGGTCTTGCGGGAAAAATCCGGTTTCCCGGCGGATATGAAACGCGTCCGGCAGACCCTGATCAGCCTGTCGGAGTTGCGCAAACTCGACCCCAAGACCTCGAGGCCGGAGCGCTATGAGCGCCTCGGCGTGCGCGACATCGACCAGGCCGGATCGGCGGCCAAGCGGATAGAACTGACCGATGCTCAGGGCAACACGATGGCTGGACTTCTGGTCGGCAAGCGACGCTCCGGCGCCGGAGATCCCGCATTCTACGTGCGTCCGGTGGGCCAGGCACAGGCCTGGTTGGTCGCGGGAGACCTGCGCTTGCAGAGCGACCCGAAGTCCTGGCTTGATCGCAATGTCCTGGCAATCAAGGCGGACCGGATGCGCGCAGTGGAGATCCGGCACCCGGATGGCAAAGAGTTGCGGGTCGCAAAGGTGGACAAAACCGCCAAGCGCTTCGACGTTCAGGATCTGCCGGCGGGGCGGGAGTTGCGCTATGCAACCATTGGCGATGGCGTGGGACGCGCCCTGGAACGTCTCACTTTCGACGATGTGTTTCCCGCCTCCGAAACAGAGATTCCGCAGAACGTGATCTCCGCCACTTTCCACACCTTCGATGGCGAGATCATCCACGCCAAGCTGTGGCAGTCCGGAGAGCAAAAACTCGCCCACTTCGAGGCCAGCTTCGATGAAGAAGCGATCGAACCGGAAGAACCTGAAGAGTCTCAAGAAGCAGCCGGCGACTCGACGGCAAGCGTCGAAGAGCAGGCGGGGGCTGATCTGGGACTGCTCTCACCCGATGCCGTCCGAGCAGAGGTCGATGCGCTGAACAGCAAACTGGGTTCGTGGGTCTACCAGCTTCCGAGCTACAGCTACGACCGCATGACAAAACAGATGAAGGACATGCTGAAGGAACCGGAAGCTGCAAAGAAGAGTTGATCCAAAAGCAGAGCGTGCGGGCCATCAACCGGCCCGCACGCCAGCATCCCTTCGACTTTCTGGTCAGAACCCGCTGCTCAACGGCTTCATGCAGGCGTTCGCGGCGGGCGATGACTGACTGATCTCACTGAAAGGATACCGTCTGCCAAGAGCGCGACCATGTAAGGAAAGCACTATTTCCTGCGTCGGAAAGGACTCGACGGGGAAACCCATTGTCAGCCAAAGGATCATTGCGCGCCAAGAGATTGCACGATTGCGGGACATCATCCCCAGGTAAACTAGTGAGAGGCGGAAAACGACGATATGCCATCACCATCGCCGACTCCGTCCCATTCAAAACACTCGATGCTCCGTAACGGCGGCGGCAGACGCTCCACGCACAAGGCCGCGGCATGCTCCAACCCGAAATCCAGATCCGCCAGTTGCCAATTCCCGCTTCGATCTCCCGGAATTCGGCTGGCCAGAAGCTGTGCAACGCGCCCGGGCTCCAGCGTCACGTCGAATCGCTTGAGTCCAAGGCTGATCCCTTCTCCATGCGCCTTGACAAACGCCTCTTTGCGAGTCCAGGCCCGAAAAAACGCCTCTTTGCGCTCACCGGCGGAGAGTGACTCGAAGCGTTCGATCTCACGGGGTGAAAACACACGTTGTGCCAGACGGCTCAGATCGAGGCCCGGAGATTTCAACTCCACATCCACCCCGACCCTTCGCCCCAACGCAAAGCAGAGCACACCCCAGCGCCCCGAATGGGAAAGATTGAACTGGGTTTCGGCGTTCTTCACGGAGAGCTTGCCGTGGCGGTTCTCAGTCAATTCGATCTCATTCGCCGCCACACCGCCCAAATAATAGGAAAGCAGACGCCGGAGAAGCGCGCGCAATGCAGTGAACTCGTGGCGCCGGCGGGCGGAGAGAAAAGCCCGCGCCCGCTCGCTCTCGGCCTGCGTAAGGAGCGCAGTCAGGTCGCCCGGAAGTGCCTCCGGCGCCTCCAGATCCAGGCGCCAAACGTGTATGACGTCGCTGGTTAGCTCCGGCGGCCGACACCTGCAAAGCCAGTCGCTGATCACTGGCGAACAAGTTTCATCGCGTCTCCAATCACTACGTACCCCGCGGGAGCATCGTTGGAGAGCCCAAAGAGTACCCGCCCCACCGGCATCCAATAGCTGCCCACGAGATTCCAGCGCCCCCCGTTGTTCTGCTGATTGAGTCGCTTGGTGTGCAGCGTCCCACCGATCTTGATCCCGAACTCTGTCTGCGCTGACCGGTTGCTACCTTCGGCCCACCACGCATAGAGAGCGTAGGAACCGGCCTGAGTAATCTGGTGCGACCAGTAGCAGAGATCGGTACCTCCAGTGGAGGTACTGGCGAAGTAGTAGTTGCTCCCATAGTGGCCGGGAGCAGAGTTCCCGGTTGACCACGCGCCGCGCAACGTGGCTGCCGGGTTGTCGTAGACCCACTCGCTCCCGCCCCCGCCAAGGCGGGCATCAACGCCCGCGCGAATCGTCGGCAGTTGTGCGTAGAGCAGATCGCCGGGGCAAGCCGTCAGCTTGACATCCCGATGACCATAAATGTTGTCCATCGTCGCGCCGTAGCCGGCATAGTAATCGCGCCCATAGGGGTCGATTCCCTTCTGGTCGGCCTTCCATGCATAGAGTTCCTGGTATGCGTCGAGCATTTGCGAAGTGGGAACGTCGTTGTAGGGAGTGTGGAAGTAACCCAGCGCGGAGACGCCCATGGAGCCGCAGTTGTAGCCGTCATGGGCACCGCGTACATCATCACCACCGGCGCGCCCCTCCCAGATCTTGCCATGTTTGCAGATCAGGTAGTTGTAGCCGATATCACACCAACCCAAGGTGTACTCGTGATAATCCTGAATGCCGCGCACATTCGCTGCGCAATCGGCAAATCCACTGGAATCGTAGGCGCCCGGTGACGCCGTGTGATGGGTGCCGAGGTGGGTGACCGAGCAGTAGCCCGACGAGCATTGCGGCGGATCGGCTCCCCATGTGGAACGGGAGTAGACCGGTGGCTTGGGGTAACTGTCCGCAACGGGAGGCTCTTCGGAAGGGGCGGAGGCGGCATCGATAAAAACCAAAGAGAGGCTTTCCAGGCGCAGCGGGAGTTCTCCGGGGAAGAAGCTCAGGCGTGCCCGCCAGGCAGAGGCAGGGTTCGCTCCCAGCAGGAGCAGGTCGCCGATCTCATCGCCGAAAGCGGGATTGTCGAGCCCATCCGGCATTGTCGGCAGCGCATCGCCGTGAACATCGACCGCAATGGGATACCAGATTCCCGGCCGCGAGTCGACTTGCAGTTCAAGCGCGAACTCCCCCACGCCGGAGAGCATCCAGTGACTTCCGAGGGCCGTGAAGGCGATCGGAGCATTCTGCCAGTTGGTCGTGATCGAGGTTGTGGCTGAAGTCTCCAACGCGCTGCCGACCCGGACAATGTCGGCGGAGGCGTTCAACTCCGGCAGTAGTGCGGCCAGATCGATCCCGCGATCGATGTGCGGAATGGGTTCAGCACGAGCCATCCCGCCTGAAGAACCCGCAATCACCAAGAGGACACCAAGAACCTGAACGCTGCGTCGCATGCTGTTTTCCTTTCGCGGAGTCCGCCGGATGTGGTCGCCGGTAAAAGAATAAGCTCAACGCGCAAAAGTTGACGAGGGGGGGACCTCACCAAGAGTCGAGGCTTAAGCCCCCGGAATCAGTGCGTTCGCGCACCGCGCTCCGTACCCGTTCCACCAGGCGCGAATCGTGGCGCAGCATGGCGAGAGCGTCCAGGGCATCGCGCGCAACATCCACCTCCTTCAGCCAGGCACTCCAGCAGATACACCACGGCCGACTCCTGCCGTGTCATGGCCATGGCCAAATACGCCGTTGCGCGCCACTGCGGAAACTTCTCACCCCACCAACGCAGCAGCGAACAAGCCGCCGGCCGGCGCAAGGTTCCCAGCGCCATGGCCACCGCCTCCGCGCGCTCTTCCGAGGCCTGGAGCCAGCGTTCCGCGAGGATCAGGCCAGGCTCCGGAGCCAACTGCAGAAGAGCCTCCATGGCAACGCTGGTCACCAGCGGATCCGGATCTCCGGCGCACACTTTCTGCCGCAGCAGCGGAACCGCCGCTAGATCCTCGGTGTAGGCAACGCCCGCGCGGCCGCAATGCGCGCTTTCCGCTCCGGATCAGATCTCGCGCAACTCCGCCAGCCGGGCCTCTTCCCTTTTGCGCATGTTTCTCAGTTTCCTCGGTCACAAGATCGCCCCGCGAATCGGTAAAGCGCACCCTCCGCATGACCTGCTAGGATCTCCACCTCTGGCGAGGAGCAACTCGCCGTCACGCCAGCTTCCGCCGACCATCGATCTTCGGTCGGCGGGGCATCCGTTAGATGTCCGAGGTTTATTCATGAAGCGCAAACGGGCCTTTGCAGGATTCGTTACTCTTGCTCTCCTTGCCGCCATTGGCGGCTGCATGCCGCAGGTCGACAGTGCATCGTCGGCCCCCACGCATCTCACGATTCTACATACAAACGACTGGCATGGTTACGCTTTCGCACGCAGCGAAGATGGCCAGCCCAGTGGAGGCGTCGCTGCATGCGCCGCCGAGATCAATCGCATTCGCGATGCGCAGCCGGACAATGTGCTGGTGCTGGATGCGGGAGATCTACTCTCCGGCCACGCCGCCGTTCGTTTCGAGGCCGAGGGGATTCGCGGCTTGCCCTTTGTAGAGCTATGGGATCGGATCGGCTATGACGCCTGGGTGGTGGGCAATCATGATCTCGACCACGGCGGCAAGAACCTCCGCAGACTCATCCACCACATCCACGCCGCAACGCTCTGTGCCAATCTCTTCTTGCGTGCCGAAGATGGCTCCGCCCCGGTGCCGGGGGAAAGCCCCCTTGCGGTCGACGCCAAGCCATACCAGGTTTTTGAGCGGGCCGGAATCCGGGTCGGGGTGATCGGTCTCACCACCGCCGAAATGCCCGACCTGGTCGCCGAAAAATCGTTCGCCGGTCTGGCCGTCCTCCCCCCGTCCGAGGTCTTGCGTGCTTGGTGGCCCGAGTTCTCTGCAAAGAGCGACATCCAGATCGTTCTCAGCCACGCCGGGATCGAAGCGGACCGCGCGCTCGCCGCCGCCTTTCCGGAGTTGGAGGCAATTGTCGGCGGCCACAGTCACACGTTCCTTGAGCATGCGGAGCAGGTGGGACCGGTGCTGGTCGCGCAGGCGGGCTGTAACGGGAAAAAGATAGGCAGGATCGACCTCGAGATCGCGGATGGCCGGGTCGTCAGCAGCAGCAGTGAACTGCTCACCCCCCACCGTCCCGCCGATGCCGCGATCGACCCCGCACTGCTCGCCGCCGAGCAAGCGTTGAGCGCCCGTGTCCAGGCCCTCGAGAAAGAGGTCATCGCAACCGTCTCCAGCGCACTGGGCCGTAGTTACTATGCGCCGAGCCCGCTCGGCCACATGGTCGCAGCCGCGTTCCAATACGTCGCCGGCAGCGAGATCGGATTCGCCAACAGCGGAGGGATTCGAACCGATCTGGAATCGGGCCCCTTCACTCAAGCCGGACTGCTCGCCCTGCTTCCCTTCGACAATGAATTGGTTCGTTTCGATCTCACCGGCGCGCAGTTGGAAGCGGTGATTCGCCACAACGTGGCCGCACAGCGCAACGAAAGCCATGGAATCCTGCAGATCTCCGGCATGCAATGGAAGGTCGGGGAGGCTACGCCCGCGAAGCCGCAGAGTGATGCCGAGGTTGTCCTGCTGGAGCTGACTGTCGACGGTGCGCCGCTCGACCCGACGCGGGTCTACTCCTGCGCCGGCAGCGACTACATCACAGCGTCGCGCGCCGAAAAGTATTTCGGCTTCTTGATCGAAGAGCGCCGGGGTGTCGGGCTCTATGTGCGGGACGCGTTTGAAAAAGCAGTCCGGGATGGAGCTTTGCCCGGCATCGTGCCGCTTCACTGACGCGCACTGCAAGTGGCGCAATCTTGACGCGACCACACCATGCAGCGCGAAACCGGACGGTTTCTGCTAGAGTCCGTTGACGCGCTGATCCACTTGGGGGTCGCACCATCCACCCACCCGCCTAGCCCGGGAGTTTGCTTGTGTCTGGATCCGGCCTGGAATCATTCTGGAGTACTTACGAGGAGCCGCTTTCAATCCTCCTGCTCTTGGCCACCGTCACTTTGGTGATCGCGCGCCTGCCGAAAATTGATGTCGGGCACACCAAGCCATTTCGCCGGCGGCGAGTCATGAACTGGTTGCCCCTGGGCCTGACCTATGCCTTCCTCTACATGGGGCGTTACAATCTGAAAGTCAGCAAGTTCGCCTTCGAGAACATTGCTGCGCTCGACGGCTCGGCCCTCATGGGCAACGCTGACTTCGGGTGGATTTTCGGTGTCGGCACGTTTGTCTATGGGTGCTCGTTTCTGATCAACGGCCCTCTGACCGACCGCTTTGGCGGTCGTTTTTCTATTCTGGTGGGAGCGGCGGGCGTAGCGATCATGAACCTGATCATGGGGTTGATCTCCTATTCACTCCTGAACCAGGGCATCGGCTACACCTTCATCACCACCCATTTCGTGGCTCTTTTTTCGCTCCTCTACGGCCTGAACATGTACTTCCAGAGCTTTGGCGCGGTTGCCATCGTGAAGGTGAACGCCGCGTGGTTCCACGTCCGTGAGCGCGGTGTCTTCGGAGCGATCTTCGGCATCCTCATCTCCCTGGGCATCTATTTCGCGTTCGATTGGGGCTACTCGATTCTCGAGTCATTCGGCCTGGTTTGGGTGTTCTTCGTTCCCGCCGCGCTTCTTACCCTTTTCTGGCTGCTCGACGCAGCGGTTGTCCGAGATCTCCCCAGTCAGGCTGGTCATGCCGACTTCGACACCGCCGACGCCACCTCCGGCGATCACGGTCCGCAACTCAATCCAGTGCAAGTATTCGGTCTCATGCTGCGCAATCCGATCATTGTTACCATTGCCCTGATCGAGTTCTGCAGCGGTTTCCTGCGCCAGGCAATCATGCAGTGGTTTCGGACCTTCGCCAAACAGACGGACGTGGTCCTTGGGCTGAAGTCCTCCTACGTCTACGAACACTGGGGGCTCCTGCTCTGCTGCGCGGGTATCATGGGCGGGGTTATCGCCGGCGTGATCTCCGACCACCTTTTCCAATCGCGCCGCGGTCCGGTGGCGGGGCTTCTCTACGGGGTTATGCTGGTCAGCGCGATCGTTTTGCGCTTTACCTACCAGACCTGGGCTGTCGGCTTTCTGGTGATTCTCATGTCGATGGCAGTCATTGGTGTCCATGGCATGCTTTCCGGAACCGCCAGCATGGACTTCGGCGGGCAGAAAAATGTCGGAATCGCCGTCGGCATCATCGATGGTTTCGTCTACCTCGGCACCGCCGCCATGTCGATCACCTATGCCTGGATCTTGCCGGAAGAGCAGCTCGATTCCGCCGGTCACATCATCGGGCCAGCAACGGATCCCGCAAACTGGTCCGGCTGGCCGGCCGCAATGATTCCTTTTGCCTTGATCGGAGCAGTTCTAGCCTACCGCGTGCGCAATGCAAAACCGAAGCCGAAGCCCTCGCAAGCAGCTGCTTGAGGCATTCATGCCGATCGGCTGATTGAGTCGCTCACAACTTCCAGTTTAGAAGGAACCCCCATGGCCGACACATTGAAAACCGTTCTCCTGCTGGCGCTGCCCGCATCGGGAAAATCTGAAGTGCGACGCTACCTGGCTCATCTCTCGCCGGAGGAGTGTATGCGTGATTTTCATCTGGGTGAGACGGTTCAACTCGATGACTTTCCCTACGTGCACTTAATGCGCCGCATCGACGAAGAGTTGGAGAAGAGCGGCCAGCCGCGGATCTTCTACTACTCTGGAGAGGACACTTTCACCGACAAGCGGGACTGGGGAACGCTGATCAAGTTGATCAACCAAGACTATGCGGCGCTAACAACCCACACCCCCCACCCACTCACGAACGCCGCCACGGATCTCTTTGAACGCCTGGAGAATTGCGCCACGGAGGTGGGCATCCCCGCGCGCCTGGGCCGGTTGGATGCCGCGATCCGCGACCGGATCGCGCATGACCTGGATGCCGAAGTGCGCGATCTCTATCGAGAACTCAACGAAGCGATGCCGATGGATCTCTCGGACAAGACCGTGGTCATCGAATTCGCTCGCGGCGGTCCGGATGGCGCGTCCATGCCGCTTCCGGCGCCGCATGGCTACCAATACTCATTGGGGCATCTCTCACCGGAGATCCTGGACCAGGCATCGATTCTCTACATCTGGGTGACGCCCGAGGAGTCCCGCCGGAAGAACAATGCCCGCAGCAACCCAGATGACCCGGGTTCGATTCTCCACCATGGCGTCCCGATGAGCGTGATGCTGGGCGAGTATGGCTGCGATGACCTTGACTGGCTTGAATCACAGTCGACGCAAGCCGGCACGATCGAGATCGTAGGTCCCGACGGCAAGCTGCACCGCCTGCCGGTCGCACGTTTTGACAATCGCGTCGACAAGACGACTTTCATTCGTGAGTCGCCTGAACTTTGGCCTCCGGAAGCGGTCCAGGCAGTGCACAGCGGTCTGCAACAAGCGCTCTCCAAACTCAACAGCTACTGGAGCATCTGAGCAGAGATGAAACGCCCTCTCATTGTGGGAATCGCCGGCGGAAGTGGATCTGGCAAGACGACCATCGCTCATGCGTTGGAGGCGTCTCTGGAGGCCTCGACGGTCGCGCTGATTGAACAGGATTGCTACTATCGCAATCTGTCGCACCTTTCGTTTGAGGAGCGCTCCCAGGTCAATTTCGATCACCCGGATGCGATCGAGATGGAGTTGCTGATCCATCACCTCGATGAACTGTGCGCCGGGCGACCGATCGACAAGCCCAGCTACGATTTCGAAACCCACATGCGCGGTGCCGAGACCACCCGGATTCACCCCTGCCCGATCCTGCTGGTCGAGGGGATTCTGGTTCTGGCCGACCCGGAAGCGCGCAAGCGCATGGGCCTGAAACTCTATGTGGACACCGCCCCGGATATCCGTCTGATGCGTCGCATCCGCCGCGATCTGGAGCAGCGCGGGCGCAGTTTCGACCAGGTGCGGCATCAGTACTACGAGACAGTTCGTCCCATGCACTTGGCCTTTGTTGAGCCCTCCAAGCACCATGCCGACGTGATCATCCCGGAGGGCGGCCAGAATCAGGTTGCGCTGGACTTTCTGCTGAGCCGAATCCGGGAGTATGTTCGCGAGTACCGCAACCCACATCATTCGTAGCGGTCACGAATTCGCCACTCCAACGACGTTCCACTCACCGAATCGGAATCGTGGCGAGCCGGGAGCCTGTCGCGCATTGGCGTTCGAGCCCCACGTTCGGGCCTGATTCGAAACCAAGGCCCTGAGTCCTTGAAAGGACTGGTTGCCTTTCAAGGACTTGGCAACGCAGAGATCGGAGCAGGAACGAGTGCGGGGCGAAGTGAAGACAATGTGCGACAGGCTCCTAGGCATCTCCATCCACTTGCAAGTGACGCAAGGGCTTGAGTGCCTCCTCCCGACCCAGGAGGACCAAACGGTCGCCTGCCTCCAACACCGTGTCGGGCCCGGCAACGATCTCCCGGCGCTTCCCCTGCTCACTCACTCGCCGCACCAGCAGCACCTGAACACCGAACCGTGTTCGAACATCAAGTTCTCGCAGTGATCTACCCACCAGAGCCGGAGGCACGGCAAGCTCCGAAAGAAGGTAATCTCCGCCCAATGCCACATCGCCGGCCTCGGTCGCGGCGATGCCGCTGAACATCCCCGCAGTCATATCTCGGCGCGTCAACTCCTGGTTGTAGGCTCCCATCAATGCCTGCCGGCTTAACCCCCCAAGCAGTTTCCGACTCTCCTTCGATTGCACCACCGGTAGCTCTTCCCAGTCCTTGCCCCCGAAAAGCTTCATCGCTACGTCCAGATCCTGCTGTGGCGTAAGGCAGGGCAACTCCTCGTGAATCAAGTCTTCGGCGACAATCAGATCGCTGAGGGCATTGACCGAGGGAAGCGAGCGACGCAGATCCGCGAGCATGATGACCCCTCGCAGACATAAATCATCGTCAACCACATAGTAGATACCGCGCGGGTTTTGGGTCACCTCTTGGATCACGTGTCCCAGCGGTTCATCGAATCGGACGGTCGCGGGGTCGTGGTGCATGACTTCGCTCACATGCATGGACCGCAACACACTCTTCTCATGCCCTTGAAACAGCTCAATCCCTCGCTGAACCAGCTTGAGGGTATAGATCGATTCCCGATTCAGTCGCGATGCCACCAACGTGGCGATGATGCAACTGCCCATGAGCGGCAGAATCAGTTTGTAGTCACTGGTGAGTTCAAAGATGATGAGGATTGCGGTCAGCGGCGCCCTGGTTCCCGCGGCAACCACTGCGCCCATGCCCACCAGGGCATAGGCACCGGACCCCGCAACGAGCGAAGGAAACAGAAAATGCGCAAACTCACCCACCAGACCGCCGGTCATCGCTCCCAAGTAAAGCGAGGGTGCAAAGATGCCTCCCGAAGCTCCTGACCCCAGTGTGATGCTGGTCGCAATCAGTTTGAGCCCGACCAGCGCCAGCAGAAGCGTGAGCGGCAGGTTTCCCGACAGTGCGTTGGTGATCGTTTCGTAGCCGCCGCCGAGCACCTGGGGGGCGAAGATCCCCAGCGTGCCGAGCATCAACCCACCCACCGAAGGCAAAATCCACTGCTGCCGGATTCTGATTCCGTCGAAAAAATCCTCCGACCAGTAGAGCACCTTCACAAAAAGATGGGCAACCACGCCGGAGGCCAGACCGAGAAATGCGTAGAAGCCGAGTTCCCAAAAAGAAACCAGCTCATGCTGCGGAACGACAAACGCCGGTTCGTTGCCGAGATCGTTGCGGGAGATCACCGTCGCCAAAACCGATGAGATCACGATCGGGCTGAACTGCCCGACGCCGAATTCTCCCAGGAGAACGATCTCGGCCGCAAAAAGCGCCCCGGCCAATGGAGCATTGAAGGTCGCCGCAATTCCAGCCGCCGCGCCGCAGCCCACCAGAGTCTTGAGCCGGGCACCATCGAGGCGAAACCACTGGCCGATGGTTGACCCCAGGGCCGCGCCGATCTGCACGATCGGCCCCTCTCGCCCCACCGATCCCCCGGTGCCGATGGTGATTGCGGAAGCGATGAACTTGACCACCACCACCCGGGGGCGAATCACGCCGGAGCGTACCACCACAGCTTCCATCACCTCGGGAACACCGTGGCCCTTCGCTTCCCGCGCTCCGTAGAATACCAAGAGGCCAACAAGCACTCCGCCAGCCGTGGGCACGAGGAGAATCAACCAAGCGGGGCGCGAGGAGATCCACTCCATCGACCAGGCCCCACCCCACGACAGCGATTGGATGCTCTTGAGCAGCCACAAAAAAACCACGTCACCAATGCCGGCGAGGGCCCCAACGGCCACCGCAAGAAGCATCAGATAGGTGTGCCGAGAATTCCGGCCCCAGGCGACAAAGGCCCGAAACCACTCACGCGGAGACAACAAGCGCAGAAAAGACATGGTGGATTCACCAGAGTGAACGCGAATTCGATCGTGTGAAACTTAGAGATATAGCACGTTCCTCTTCGCCGGGAGACCAAATCTGCGGATCTCTCAATTGCGCGCGGCACAGTGCGGTCAACTGCCTGTAGATGTCCGCGGGTGACACAGCACGGAACAACGTAGACGCAAAGCCGCAGTCACACTATCTTTGACCGTTCCGACTCAACTCTCGCTCTCCAGGCAGCCACGTACCCCGTTCGGATGATTCCCGATGCACGGACTCAGTCCCCTCTTGGCGTCTATCATCGCCTTGAACCAGCCCTCGCCCTGCTCGTCACCTCCGGCGGACACGACCCAGGTCGAGGTGGTCGAGTGCGCCCCAAACCAGGCCCGGAATCTGATCGCGCCGAGCGGCGTGACTGCCGGGCAGGCCGCTCTTTTTCTGCCGCGGCTACTGCTCTATCCAGCGCGTTTGGGAACGCAGTTGCTCTTTTGGCCGGCCCGCCAGGCCTATGTTCAGATTGAGCGCAACCATCTGGGCGCCAAGGTCCATCGTCTGCTTTACAACGATGCTGGAACCGCCGGCATCCTGCCTGCCGCTTCCTATCAGAGCAGCTTTGGGTGGACTGTGGGACTGCGCGCGTTTCATCACGACCTCTTTGGCGGCGGAGAGCGCATCTCGGCAAAAGTCGACTATGGGGGAGTTTTCGACGAGACCTATCAAGTAAAATTCCGCGCCGAGGAGTTGGGCGGCCGGCGCCTCTGGATCGAGAGCCGGGCGCGGTTTGACGAGGAGCCCGATTTGATCTTTCAAGGGATCGGCGACGCCCAACTTACTCCGGCGCCCCCACAGCCCGCCGACCCCCGAACAAGCGCAGTCGAATCGCGTTTTGAGCAGCAGCGTTGGCTGGCGCTCTTCGGTTTCGGCACCACCTTCGGCGAGAGAAGCCGACCCACTCGATTGGGAGTGATCTCGACTTTCAATCGACGCCGCTTTCAACCGCT
>JALXCG010000373.1 GCA_026991065.1 Gemmatimonadota bacterium
GCGGTCAGAACCTCGGCGACCATGGAGGTGGTCGAGGTCTTGCCATGGCTGCCGCCAATCGCGATCCCCTGCTTCATCCGCATCAGTTCAGCCAGCATCTCGGCCCGGCGAATGATCTGTACACCATGGTCACGCGCAAGACGCAGTTCCGGATTGTCTCCGGCAATCGCCGAAGAGACGACCACCACATCGGCGTCCAGAACCAGTGGGCTGGTGTGCTCGTGGTCGATCCGCGCGCCGAGTTCAGCCAACCGGGCAGTGACCGCAGTGCGGGCGCGATCGGTGCCGGTCACCGTGAACCCAAGAGAAAGCAGGACTTCGGCGATTCCGCACATGCCCGTGCCGCCGATCCCTACCAGGTGGATGCGGCGAACGCGACCGAAAATCGGCGCGCTGCGCCGTGCCTCTTGCACTTTGCCGGAGCGGGATGTGTGGTTCATGCCGCACCCCCGGGGGAGGTTGCCCAGTGTCGCAGCCGGGTTGCGATCTCGGCGGCGGCATCCGGCTTCGCGAGGCTCTTCATGGCCCGCGCCAAACGCTCCAGCAGGTCACTGTCCGTCAGAAGTGCTTCCACCTCTTCAGTGATTGCGGCGGCGGCACTTTCGGGCGTCGCCAAGCGCGCCTCGGAGATCATCCGGGCCGCTCCGGCACGGGTAAGCGCGGCGGCGTTGTGGGTCTGGTGATCGCCGGCGGCCGCGGCGAAGGGGACCAGCACTGCGGGACGCCCCACCAACGCCAGTTCGGCACAGGTGGATGCACCGGCGCGGCACAGGACCAGGTCCGCGGCGGCATACGCACTCGCCATGTCGTCGAGATAGGGGCGCAACACGATGGCCGGAAGCGAGTCACCCGCGGCGGCCAGGAGCGGACGCAGCGCGGCATCTACTTCTGCGTAGAGTTTCTCTCCGGTGGCCCAAAGCAGTTGCACCGGCCGGGCGGGAGATTCGGTCTCGCTCTTGCGCGAGAGCCACGCCAACAGGGCGCGATTGAGGATCCGCGATCCCTGGCTACCTCCGATCACCAGCAGGGTCGGCCGGTCCGGGTGCAGCCCGTCAATACGCCGTCGCGCCGGCCGCCTCGCGGATTCAGCTTCGCCCGCATGACGCAGTTCGCCGACCAGAGAGCGCCGTACCGGATTGCCGGTAAGTCGCGCGCGGACGCGGGTTGCCGCAGGCAGGGCGCGGATCGCCTCGGGGTAAGCCACGTGGATTTCGCGCGCCCGGCGCGCGAGCAAGCGGGTGGTCACGCCGGGAAACGCGTTCTGCTCCTGCAGAACTGTGGGAATGCCGGCGATCTGCGCCGCGAAGAGGGGAGGGCCACTGGCGAAGCCGCCGGTGCCGAGAACCACTTCGGGACGGAAACTCCGCACCAGTTTCCAGGCTGCGCTCAACGCGCTCGCGAGGCGGAAAGGAAAGAGCAGATTGCGAACGTTCCAACCGCGATGAAACCCTTCGACCGCCAGGCCTCGATAACTGATCCCCGCGGCGCGTACGATCCGCTCTTCGATACCACGGGAAGAACCGACAAAAAGCAGTTGGTCCGCGGAAGTCAAACACTCGGCTACCGCCAGAGCGGGATAGACGTGTCCACCGGTGCCGCCGCCGGCAAGTAGCACGCGCATCAGTTTCGCTCCTTCGCCGGATGCCGGGACTGAATGGCCCCGCGGGAAGCGATGTTCATGACCACGCCGATGGCGATCATGGTGGTCACCAGATTGCTGCCGCCAAAGGAGAGCAGCGGCATGGGCAAG
>JALXCG010000374.1 GCA_026991065.1 Gemmatimonadota bacterium
CGGTTACGCCGTGCCGGACCTGATTGACAGTGTCTGGCAATACAGCTTCGGCGGCGAACTTGATCCCGCCCACGAGGCTTTGGTGCAGGAGCGCATCGACACCGCCCACGCCCACGGCTTCCAGGTGCTCGCCTACATCCAGCCGGGCGCCCTGCCGGTGCCACAGGCAGCTCCAGGAGCGAACTCGCCGAGCCAGGAGATCGCCATCACTCTGCATTGGATGCAACAGTTTCGCCTTCGCCACGATCTGGACGGCTGGTATCTCGATGGCGCCAACCCCTACGGTTGGACCGAGTGGCTTCAAAACTACTGGTTCGTTCGCACCCTGCGCCGGCGGATGGGTGAGCAGGGAGTGCTCTACCATCACACTTCCGTGGACCTCTGGGGCGCCCAGACCGGCAACGTGGTGCTCGCCCCGCTGGAAGCTTGGGTCGACTATGTGCACCGCGGTGAAACCGAAGAGCGGGCCCAAGTTAGTGGCAGCAACGATCCCTTCATCGCCAACATCGGAACCAGTCACGGCGGGGCGCCCAGCTTGCAACAGTTGCGCTCCCACGGTTCCGACATCACCAATCCCGAGCTTGGGCGTCTGTTTCAGCAGAACCTGTGGGGCTACTACAGCGATAACATCAAGCTCCTGCGCGACGCCACCTACTGGCAGGATCACGGTCGCCCCTACTGGGAGGAGCGCCGTCGCGCCTATCGCGATGACCCCGACTTCAGCATGGCCTTTCTCTGGCCGCCGGCCTGGTACCATGAGTTGGAGGAAGAGGTCATCGTGGTCGGTACACCCGACTCAGTGACCGTGAGCTTTACCACCGTCGATTCAACCTTTGCCGATGTACGCGTGGTTTACAACGCCGAACACTACAATTTCAACCATGCCGACGGTAACGACCAGATCATGTATCGACGCTACACCTGTGGCGACATCCCCCGGCGGGAACACTTCTTCCGCATCAAGTTGGATCCGAGCCACAATCCCCATCCGACCACTGCCTACCGGGTTCTGGTGCGCGCCTACCGGGGAACGATCCGCGAATGCAATCCCGGTGGATCGCCTCCCATCCCTGATGAGACGATGCTCCACGATGTTTGGGGAACCGCTGTTACAACCCCCGGAGACTGTAACGACAATGGCGTGGATGACGCCACCGACATTCGCAACGGAACCAGCGAGGATACCAACGACAACGGAATACCGGACGAGTGCGAGTGAGCCATGCCCGCGTTCGGGAATGTTGTTTCTGAGTGCACCCGCTGCGCCGCTCCCCACCGCGCCCGCTTTCGCAGCGGGGCAAGCAGCGCCATCCGGGACTCATGTTCGCCCACTGTAGCCGCGGTTTGCCCGGCCCTTTGCTCCAGGACGATGAGGGTGACTGAGACTTCCGAGAGCAGAAGATCTTCCGCCGCGAGGAGAGCCACGAAGCGCTCGCGATCACGGTCTGGGGGATGTAGCGCACTACCCGCTCCGGGGCGGGTGATTCTTCCCGTTTCGCGACGTGCAACCGGTCGGGCCGGCCCGCTGGCTGCGCGGCGTCACCCGCCCCGGGGCGAGTGATCGAGGTGGGGTGGGTGACGCAGGCGGTTACTCGATCTCAGCCGGTCGCCGCTCCGCGATCACCTTCACCTGCACTGTCTCGGATGCGTCGCCGCAGGTGAAGCGCAGAATGTAGTCGCCGCGGTCTGTCTCGTCGGGCACGGCGAAGTGGAGCGTGTCTTCCCAGGATGCGTTGGGGGGCAGG
>JALXCG010000375.1 GCA_026991065.1 Gemmatimonadota bacterium
CGGCGGGGGGCTGCTGGCTCTCTTTGCGCCCTGGATTGCGCATCTGGCTCTGCCCGGTCTGGCGGAGGAGATGCGGGCCGAGGGCGTGCGCACGCTCCGGCGGCTCAGCGGTTTCCTGGCCTGCGGATTGGTCGCGGCGTTTCTGATGGCTCTGCTGCAGGCGCGACGGCGGTTCGCGGTGGCGGCCTATTCCACCGCGGTGCCGAGCCTGGCCGTGGTGGCCGGTGTGCTCTGGCCGGGAGCCACGATCGCACGCCTGGGGTGGATGTTCTCCGCGGGGGCGTTGCTGCAGGTGGTCTGGCTGTGGAGCGCCGCGGTCAAGGCGCGGGTCGGGCTGGTCGCGCCCTGGGACTGGCAGTTGCCGCGCGGCGGTCGCGATGCGCGTCGTGGTGGCGCGGCGCCGGGCGTGGTGGCGCCGGGGAGGCGGATGCTGCGGCTGGCCTGGGCTCCGGCACTGATGATGGCCGCCAAGAGCTTGACTCTGGTGGCGGACCGCGCTTGCGCTTCCTACCTGGATCCGGGAAGTGTCGCCTGCCTGAACTACGCCTATCGACTGACGGTCGGAGTCCGGGTGCTGGTGACCGGAACCGCGTTTACTGTGGGGATCCCTTTTCTTGCGATGCTTCTGGCGCGCGGCGAAGAGGCCGCCATGGTTCGGTTGGTGCGGCGCAGCATGCGCGCCATTGTCTTGGTGCTGGCGCCCATCGCCGCCGGACTCGCGGTGTTCAGCAAAGATGCGGTGGCGCTGTTGCTGATGCGTGGCCAGTTCGATCCGGCCGGCGCCGCGCTCACCGGCCAGACTCTGGCGGTCATGGCGCAGACCCTGATTCCCGACTCACTCTTTGCTCTGCTGGCGGCTCCGCTTTTTGCCCGGCAGCAGCCGACTGTGCCGATGGGGATCATCGTGCGGACGGTGCCCCTGCATCTGCTCTTGGTCTGGCCGGCGGCACACTATTGGGGTCTGCCGGGGATCGCGGGAACCGGGTGGCTGGTTTTGGTGGTTGCCCTCACTCTGTTGTGGCGGCACTGCCGGGCTGCCGGGCCGGTTTTGGGGCCGGAAGGGCACTCCGATTTGCGCGCCGCCGCCCTGGGCGCGGCGGTGATCTTTGGCGCCGGCTGGGGAATCCGCGCAAGCGGCCTGATGCCCGCTCTGACAGCTTCTTGGGCAATGCGCTGTGTCGCGCTAGGATTGGTGGGCACTGTCTTGCTGGCCATCTATGCCATGCTTCTTCTTCGCTTCTCTTCGCAACGGAGTTTCACCGCCATTCGGGAGCTGATTCGTGGGCGTTAAACGCACTGATTTGGGGGTCATGGCGCTGCTGCTGCTGGCGGTGTGCATGGTCTTTTGGCCGGTTCTCGGCAATGGGGCCGTGCCTTTCGGCGGCGATGACGGTGTGGCGGGGCGCATTCTTACGCGCTTTTTGGCGACGCAGATGACGGAGCAGGGAATGGTTCCGTTGTGGTATCCGCACATCTTCGGTGGGATGCCGACGGTGGATTCGCTGAGTTTCCCGCTCTTCTATCCACTGCACGCACTGTACGTTGCGGTGCCGCGGCTTCTGTCGTTTTTTCCCCACATCGCCCTGCATCTGATCATCGCCGGGGTTGTGGCGTACATCCTGGCTCGGGATATGGGCCTTTCGCGCTATACCGCTGCGGTGCCGGCACTGGGCTATGCCTTGACCGGCTACCTGGTCACGCTGACCGCCAGTGGGCATGGCGGAAAGATTTGGACCGCCGCCTAT
>JALXCG010000376.1 GCA_026991065.1 Gemmatimonadota bacterium
TGTGCTGCGGATGATCGGGCGCGGGTTGCCGGGATCGCCGGTGCTGGCGGATGTGACCGGGGATGGGATGCTTGAGGTGGTGGCCGAGTCGATGCTCGGGCGGAGCTATGTTTATGATCGCTGGGGTAACGAATTGTCGGCGACCAGGATGGAGGTGCCGGGGGCGTTCCCGGAGAGCTTCGATCTGCCGACTTTGACGCATCTGAACCATCCGGCGGTGGCGGATGTGGATGGCGACGGGGACCTGGACATTGCAACCGGCGGCGTGGGGCTGCGCTGGGCGCTGAGCCAGGGGCTGGCGGGAATCTACCTGCCCTACGACTGCCATCTGAATGTGCATGATCTGCGGAGTGGGCGTTTTCTATCGCGTTTTCCGCAGTTGATCGAAGATCACACTTTCCAGGGGACGCCGACGATTGCGGATCTGGATGGCGATGGCCGGGTGGAGGTGCTGCAAGGGAGCGGTGGCTATCTGGTGCATGCGATCGACGCCCGCGGCAATGAGCCGGAGGGGTGGCCGAAGGGGACCGGGAACTGGGTCTTCGGCTCGGTTTCGGTTGGCGATGTGGATGGCGATGGGCTGATGGATGTGGCGGCGGTGACGCGTGAAGGCTGGCTGTGGGTATGGCGGACGGCGGGGCCGGTGCGGCCGGGCGGCGCGCCATGGCCTACCTTTCACCAGAGTGCCGATCGGGTCGGCGTGGTGCCGGCGCTGGATGGCGGGCGGACTCTTGCCGATGGCTAAGGGGGCGAGGAGCCTGAGGCTCGCTGCCGGCGGTTGACGGTTTCTGCCCTGGTCTCTGCCCTCTGGTGGAATGAGTAAAAGTTCATGGGTCACAGGTTGAGAGTTGGCGAGGAGTCGGGTGGCCCCGCGACCGAGACGGACGCGGAGCGGAGCGGGCGCTGGCGGCGCTGGTGGCGGCAAGCCGGGAGGCGGCTGCTGCCGCGACGGTGGCGGCGTGCCGGAGCGAGAGAGCGCCTGCCGGAAGAAGCGGCGCTGCCGCCGAATCTGTTGATCATCAGCGATCTGCACCTGGGAGAGGACTGCAAGCCGGAGGTTCACATGACCTACCTGCGGCGGTTGGTGACCCTGGAGCGGAAGCTGGTCGATTTCCTGGAGCACTACAGCGAGACGCGTCTTGGCGGGCGGCCGTGGCGCCTGATCATTAACGGCGACATGGTTGATTTTATGCACGTCCACCTGGTGCCGGAGGATTGGGGGGAAGATCCGGATGTGGGGCCGACGCCGGACGAGAAGCGTTTCGGCCTGGGCACGGGGCCGCGCGCGGTGGACCGAAAGCTGCGGCGGGTTCTGGCGCGGCACCCGAGTGTCTTCTTGCGTTTGGCGCGATTTGTCGAGGCCGGCAATCAGCTGGTGGTGATCGCCGGCAATCACGATGTTGAGTTTCACTGGCCGCAGGTTCAGGAGCAGTTCAAGCAGCGGCTGGCGGAATTGGTCGAGGGGGAGGAGGCGCGCGCGCGCGTGTTGAACGGAATCACGGTCTATCCGTGGTTCTACTGTGAGCCGGGGCTGATCTATGTGGAGCATGGGCATCAATACGATGCCACGGCATCGTGGGATGCGTTGCTCGACCCGCGGCCGAATGTCTCCGACAGCGAGGTTGAACTGAATCTCTCTTCGGCGAGCATCCGCTACTTTGTGAATCTGAACCCGCAGATGGATCCCCACGGGAAGTCCGATTGGTCGATGCGGCAGTTCCTGGGCTGGGCGATTGGCCAAG
>JALXCG010000377.1 GCA_026991065.1 Gemmatimonadota bacterium
CGCGTCGTTGGCGCGGGATTGACTCCCTGCGGCGCAACGGCGCGGTCATGGATCATCCACCCGGCCGTCGTCGTTCCGCGCGTTGTTCCGGAATGCGTTGCGGTGACGCGCCCCAGTCGTAGCCAGCGCACGAAAAACACTGTATGATCACAGCCTGTGCCACCGTGGCAGTCTTATCGCTTGCACGAGGAGATCGCGATGATGAACTCATTCAGCCCCCGCTACCGCACTGCCCACCCTCGGAATCTTCCATCTGCGCCCTCGCTCCTGGCGACCCCGGCGGTCGCGCTGGGGTTGGCCACGCTGCTGGTTGCGGTGACCCCCGCGGGAGCATCGCACCAGGCCATCGCCGCTTCGCTCGAAGCCAACTCCGCCGTGGAGCTGGTTCCGGTTGCCACCCACCGCACGCAAATTCCGATGGAGGGTGCGTCCGGCGACGAGACCGGTATCAAGTGCATTGACATCTGGTGGGCGGATGGTCAATGGGGTTGGTACACGCCCGAGAAGTACGAGTTCTGCTCCGGCGATCTGGCCTCGCTGGTGGTTGTCACCCACCTCTCCGGGCCCACCACCAATTTCCGGTGGGCCGATGCCAGGTATTTTTGCGGCACGACCAACCCCTGGGGCTACATCATGACCTCGGGGTTGGTAGACTTCGGCCCCTTGCCGGAGAATGAACCGGGATATGCCTGGGTCCTGGGCACCACCTACCAGGTATCCGCCACCGGTCCGGCCGGGATGGACGCCGCGGTGCGCCTGGTCTGGAACGGCATCGCCAACTGCGGCATCCCACTCGCCGGCGAGCCGGACTGTATCCATGTGAGCCCCTGCAAATAGCAGGCTCCCGGGGATGATCTTCGCGGGCAGAGCGCGCTGGAGCCGAACCCATTCTATGCCGCTCCCCGCTGTTTCGGCCGGATCCGGGCGCGGGGTGCGGAAAATTGCACCGCTGCAAAGAGCTGACAAGTAACGAACTCGCTTCAGCGGTGCACTCAAAGAGGAAAATATGATGTTGGTGAAGGTGCGCGGATGCGACAGTTAGCCGCTGCGCGCGCTCACCCGCTCAACTGATGATTCCGGCCTTGCGCAGCCCGCGCTCGAACTGCGCGAGACGCTGATCGAGATCGCCGGTATAGCCGATGGCGAGACGCAGCAGACCGGGGGAGAGGCCCATGCGTTTTTGCGACTCGGCGGAGATCTCCGACGAAGTGGAGGAGCCGGAGCAGGACATGAGGGTGTCGAAATAGCCGAGGGAGACGGCGATCAGGCCGAAGGGTTCCTCGTTCTGCAGGGCTTCGAGCAGGCGGTCGGCACGCTCCTGGGTTTCGCAGTCGATCGTCATCATGCCGCCGAAACCGTAGCCGGGGTTGAGCATCGAGGCCATCAACTGATGCTGGGGGTGGGTTTCCAGGCCGGGGTAGTGGACCGGAGCACCCAACTCCCGGGCCCGGCGGGCCAGGGCCAGGGCGCGGCGCGAGTGCTCGCGCATGCGCAACGGCAAGTGCGGCAAGCGCTGGATCAGGTCGAAAGCGACTCGCGGGTCCATGGTCGGACCGAGCAACATGACGCGACCGGTGTGCAGGTCCATCAGTTCGTAGATGAACTCTTTGCTGGCGCAGATGGCGCCGCCGATCAGGTCGCTGGCGCCGTTCACGAATTTGGTCAGCGAGTAAACGACAATGTCGGCGCCGAGCGCCATGGGGGAGAGCAGGACCGGGGTAAAAGTGTTGTCGACGACCAG
>JALXCG010000378.1 GCA_026991065.1 Gemmatimonadota bacterium
AAAGTTTGTAGGTGGCCAGGTCGTAGGCCTGAATGCGGCGCTGCTGTAGCCCGGCGTCGAAGAGCACACTGTCGGCCGCCGCCGGAGCCGCCTCGGTCGAGAGCGGCGCCGCGTCTTGCGGCGTCGGGGAGGCGGTGGCGATGACCGGCGTCAGTGGCGCTACCGGTTCGGCGATCCGCGGTTCCGCCGGCGGGTGGAGGAGCAGGTCGCGCATCGGCAGCACCTCGGGAAAGAGATCGACGCGGATCCGCTGGTCGAGGAAGATCACATCGGCGCGCGTTCCGGGAAGCAGTGGAGTTACTTCGATCAGGCAGCGCGGAGTGGCGCCCGCCGCGCGCTCGACGCTGTGGATCGACCAGTCGCAGTAGCGGTCGAAGAGCGTCGGCCCCGGAAGCGTTCGCGTGATCTCCGTCGCCGCCGTCGAAACCAGAATGCGGAGTGCTCCGTCGGGGGTTCGCTTAAAGGAGCGTGCGACCCGGAAGGGGCTCCGCAACTCGATCCGCAGCGTCCCGTCCCCCAGCGGTCCGGTGGGCCAGGGGGCGCTGATCTGCGTGGCACTGTCCCCGGGGGCGCGGGCAGATCCGCAGAGGATCAGCGCCAGCGAGAGCGCGGGATAGCGAAGCAAGCGAGGAGGTCTCATGTTCGGTAGATCGGACGCTCCGGCGGAATGCTCCATGGGAATCCGCCCTCTTCTCCTTCACTTCCGGGACGGGAGTCGGGCGAAAAATGCGCGTTGGACTTGACAGCGGGGTTCCCGGACGAATACTCATCGACAGATTCACGCCCCACCCATGGAAGAGCTGCATGCCCCGCAAGAAAACCGCCACTGCCCCACCCACGGGGCCGAAACTCGTCATCGTCGAGTCCCCAGCCAAGGCCCGTACCATTGAACGGTACCTGGGGGGTGATTTCCGCGTGAAGGCCTCCATGGGGCACATCATCGACCTCCCCGGGAATGCTCTGGGGGTTGATCCGGAGAAGGATTTCAGCCCCGTTTATCAGACCATCAAGGGCAAGTCGAAGATCGTCAAGGAGCTGCGCGATGCCGCCGAAAAGGCGTCCGAGGTCTATCTGGCCCCGGATCCCGATCGGGAGGGAGAGGCGATCGCCTGGCACATCGCCAATGTCATCGGTGAGCGCGACCATGTTTACCGGGTGCTCTTCAATGAGATCACCTCGCGCGGTGTGCGCGCGGCGATGGAGAATCCGGGCCGGATCAACATGAACCTGGTCGATGCCTATCAGGCGCGCCGGGTGCTCGATCGGATCGTTGGCTACCAGGTCAGCCCCTTCCTCTGGCGCACCATCAGCCGCGGTCTCTCCGCCGGTCGGGTGCAGACCGTGGCCCTGCGCTTGCTCTGCCAGCGCGAGGAGGAGATCGAGGCTTTTGTCCCGGAAGAGTATTGGAGTGTGGATGCGGTCTTCGCCCGTCCCGACGGCGAGCGCTACGAAGCGGTGCTCGATCGGGCCGACGGCAAGAAGCTGAAATCGGTCCCCGGCGATGCCGCGAAGAGCTACGCGGAGCGCGCGCGGCAAGCGAGCTTCGCCGTCAGCGGGGTGAACCGGCGGGAGAAGCGGCGCCAACCCTATCCGCCCTACATGACCAGTACTCTGCAGCAGGACGCGTCCCGCCGCCTTGGCTTTACCGCCAAACGTACCATGCGCCTGGCGCAGCAGCTCTATGAAGGGCTGGAACTCCCCGGGCAGGAAGCTGCGGGTTTGATCACCTACATGCGTACCGATTCACTGCGGATCAGCCAGGAGGCGCTGGTCGGTGCCCGGGAGTGGTTGAGCGCCAACGCACCGGACCTGGCGCTGGAAAAGCCGCGGGTTTTCAAATCAAAGAAATCGGCACAGGACGCTCACGAAGCGATCCGTCCCACCTCGGTGGCGCGCCATCCCGACCAGCTCAAAGGGTTTCTCGATCGCGATCTGTGGCGGCTCTACGACCTGGTGTGGCGGCGCTTCGTGGCTTCCCAGTCGGCCGTCGCGGTTTATGACACCACCACCCTCACCATCGCCGGTGATGGTCTGGAGTTCAAGGCGGTCGGCTCGGTGCTGCGGGTGCCCGGTTTTACGCGCATCTACCCGCTCGGCGGCGGCAAGCAGAATGGCGCGAATGGGGAAGAGGATCCCGAACGGTTGCTGCCCGCGGTGGTCGAAGGCGAATCCGCCACCCTCCGGGATCTGAAGGCCAATCAGCACTTCACCAAGCCCCCGGCGCGTTTCACCGAAGCCACGCTGGTGCGGGAGATGGAGGCCCGCGGCATCGGCCGGCCATCGACCTACGCGGCGACCATCGCCACTCTCCAGGATCGTGGCTATGCGACCAAAGAGAAGCGCCAGTTGATCCCGAGCGAACTCGGGCGCGATGTGACCCGCATCCTGACCGCCGCCTTCTCCGCCATTTTCGAGGTTGGGTTCACCGCCGAGATGGAGGATCTGCTGGATCGCGTTGAAGCCGGCGAAAAGGAGTGGAAGGCGCTGATCCGCGAGTTCTACGAACCCTTCTCCAAAGAGTTGGAGAATGCCTTGGCGAAGCGCCAGGAGTGGCGCGCGCTGGTGCAGGAGGAGGTGGGGCGTCCCTGCCCCGAGTGCGGTTTGCCCCTGGTGAAAAAATGGGGTCGCAACGGGCGTTTCCTGGCCTGCTCCGGTTTCCCCGACTGCAAACACAGTGAGCCGATTCTGGAAGAGAACAAGAGCGGGGTGACGGATGAGCCCCCCTGCACTCAGTGCGGCGCGCCGATGGCGCTCAAGGAGGGGCGCTTCGGGCGCTTCTGGAGCTGCTCAACCTATCCGAAGTGCAAGGAGACCCGCCCCTTCCTGATCGGCGTTCCCTGTCCACAAGAGGGTTGCGGCGGCCAGATTACGGAGAAGAAAGGGCGCAAGGGGAAGATTTTCTACGGCTGCAACAACTACCCGAACTGCAAGTTCACTTCCTGGGATCGGCCGGTGGCCCGCGCTTGCGGGGCTTGTGATTCGCCCTACCTGGTGGAAAAGAATGGGCGCCTGGTTTGTCCCGCTTGCCGCTGGAAAGCCCCCGCGGAGAGCACGGAGGCGGATTGACCGCGCCGCTTACGGCCGGATTCCTGGAGTATCTGCGCGCTGAACGGCGCTTTTCGCCGCATACCCTGCGTGCCTATTCCACCGACCTGAACGCGCTCGCCGCATTCCTGGAAGAGCGCCGCGGCGAAGGTGAGAGCGCCCTGGCGAACGCCGCGCGCAAAGATCTGCGCGCCTACCTGGCATCGCTGCAAGAGCAAGGGTTGGCGGCCACGACCATCAGCCGGCGTCTGGCTTCGATGCGCAGCTTTTATCGCTATCTGGTGATCACCGGGAAGATCCCGGCGGACCCCGCGGCGCATCTCTTCGGCCCCCGCTCGCGGCGCGATCTGCCGCATTTCTGGAGCGAGGAGGAGGTCTCCGAATTGCTGAGGGTCGCGGTGGATGGAACCCCCGCCGGGCGCCGCGACCTGGCGATTCTGGAGATCCTCTACGGCGCCGGCCTGCGGGTTTCCGAGCTGGTCGGGCTGGACAACCGCGATCTGGATCTGATCGCCGGTTCGGTGCGGGTGCTGGGCAAGGGCGCCCGTGAACGCCTGGTCCCTTTGGGGCGCCTGGCGGCGAGCGCCGCCACCGACTATCTGGCGGTGCGTGCCGATCTGCTCTATCCTGCGGTTGCGCAGCGTGCCAAGTTCCTGGATGAAGCGACCGCGGCGCTCTTCATCAATCGCAGCGGCGGGCGCCTCTCGGCCCGTTCGGTGCGGCGCCTGGTGAGCCGTTGCGGCGCCCGTCTCGCCACCGCCGGCCGCTCCCATCCTCACCGGTTGCGCCACTCGTTTGCCACCCACCTGCTGTCCCGGGGCGCCGAGCTGCACGCGGTCCGTGCCCTGCTGGGCCACGCCACGCTTTCGACCACCCAGGTCTACACCCATGTCACTCCGGCCCGGCTGCGGTCGACGCTGGAGCGTGCCCACCCGCGCGGCGGCGGCGATCCGACGCCTGCTGCTCACCTGCAACCCACGGAAACCGAAGAACGATGAAAAAGGATTTCCTCTCGATCCGCGATCTTTCCGCAGAAGACTGTTTTGTGCTCTTCAACCAGGCTGAAGAGATGAAAGCACGCACCCGGCGCCGCGAGCCCTATCGGCCGCTGGAGGGCAGGACCCTCGGTATGCTTTTTACCAAGCGTTCTACCCGGACCCGGGTCTCTTTCGAGGTGGGGATGTTCCAACTGGGCGGCCACGCGCTCTTTCTCTCCGCGCAGGACATTCAGATGGGGAAATCGGAGACCATCTCCGACACTGCGCGCGTGCTCTCCCGCTTTCTCGACGCCATCATGATCCGCACTTTCGATCATGCGGATGTGCAGGAGCTGAGTCACAGCGCGACCATTCCCGTCATCAACGGCTTGACCGACCTGCTGCATCCCTGCCAGGTGATGAGCGATCTTTTTACTTGGTACGAGGTGCATCACAGCCTGGAAGGGGTGCGGATCACCTACATCGGCGACGGCAACAACATGGCCAACTCCTGGATCAATGCCGCGGCGGTGCTGCCGATTCAGCTCACCATCGCCTGTCCGGCCGGCTATGAGCCGGATGCCGGGGTGCTGGCCGCTGCCCGCGAGGTGTCGGCCCATCCGATTCGCATCACCCAGGATGTCCACGCCGCCGCCCGCGACACCGACATTCTCTACACCGACGTCTGGGCCAGCATGGGGCAGGAGGAGGAGGCCGCGGTTCGCCGCGAGCGGATGAAGGACTACCGAATCGATCAGACCGTGGTCGAACTGGCCTCGCCGGAGTGCATGGTGATGCACTGCCTGCCGGCCCACCGCGGCGACGAGATCACCGACGAGGTGATCGATGGGCCCCGCTCGGTGGTTTTCGAGGAGGCGGAGAACCGGCTGCACATGCAGAAGGCGATCCTGGTTTCGTTGATGCGCCCCGGGGTGTAGTTCGGGGCGATCCGGCCGCGTGGCCCGCGTCAGTTCAGCGAGCGGATCTCCAGGCGGTCGCCCGGATGGATCAAGGCACGGGAATCCAACTGGTTCCAGCGCAGCACGTCGCTGGTGCGGACTCCATAGCGCTTGGCGATGGTGTAGACCGATTCACCGGGCGCGACCTTGTGGGTCTTGACCCGGGTCCGCGCGGCCTGCGCACTGCCGCTGCCGGCCGCGGCGATGCGCAGACGCTGGCCGGGGTGGATCGGCTGGCCGGGATCGAGCCCGTTCCAGCGCGCCAGGTCGGCGACCCGCACCCGGGCCTGCTTGGCGATGCTGGAGAGGTTGTCGCCGCGGGCGACGACATAGGTGGATGAGCCATCCTGCCAGGGAATCCGCAGGTGCTGCCCGGGATGCAGGAGCGAGTTGCGGTGCAGTCCGTTGGCGCGGGTGAGCCGTTCCACGCTGACGCCGTGGCGCCGGGCGATGCTCCACAGCGAATCGCCGCTGCGCACTGTATAGGATGTGCGGCGGCTGCCGGCGCGGGAGGAGTGGCCGGCGCCGCGCCGCTTGCTGCTCGCTACTTCGGTCGCGCGCACCGGGATCAACAGTTTCTGCCCGGCACGGATGCGATGGGAGTTGCGCAGGTGGTTGGTGGCGGCGATCAGCCGGACCGAGGAGCCGTAGCGGTTGGCGATGCCGCTCAGGGTTTCGCCGCGGCGCACCCGGTGGCTGACCGTTGAGCTGAGGCGGGTACGCGGCAGGCGGGCGAAGGCGGCGGCGAAGCGCTCGCCACGGCCGGCCGGAACGCGCACCTGGGTGGTTGCGCCGGGGGGCGTAAGCGTGCGCCAGAGATGCGGATTGAGGTCGCGGATCTCTTTTTCCCGGCTGCCGGTGCATTCGGCGACGGTTTGCAGGCTGACCAACTCCGGCACTTCCACCTGGTCGTAGCGGAGGGGAGGATCGGTGGCGCTGGAGAGCCCCGCGGCTGCGGGGTCGGCGGCCAGCAGCGCGGCGGCGAAGAACTGCGGCACATACTCCCGGGTTTCGCGCGGCAGCGCGAGCTGCCAATAGTCGCGGGTGCCGGCTTTGACGATGGCGCGCTCGACGCGACGCTGGCCGCAGTTGTAGGCGGCCAGGGCGAGAGGCCAGTCGTGGAAATGGTCGTAGAGATCATGCAGATGGCGCGCCGCGGCGCGAGTGGCGGCGATGGGGTCGCGCCGTTCATCGACAAACTCATC
>JALXCG010000379.1 GCA_026991065.1 Gemmatimonadota bacterium
ACCGGCCCGCGAGGCCATCTTGCAGCCCTCGACGATGTCCTCAACCTTGATGTTCTTGTCCAGCATCGCCAAGGTCGACTGCGACGCGGACTCCAACCCCGACTTGACTTTGCGGAAACCCGCCTCGACCATGAGGTCCACCAGGTCGGGGTGCTTCACCAACAGATCGAATTTCATGTTGCAGGTGAAGAGAATCTCTTTGTTGTAGCCGCGCTCGATCATCCCTTTGCAGAACTCATAGGTCCATTTTCCGGTGGGGAAATTGCCGGAATCATCAAACACCTCTTTGACCCCGTAGTTCTCGATCAGATGGCCGATCTCATCCAGCAGTTTGCTCGGTTTCTGGGTGCGGAAATTGTTGTAGAGCGTGGTCCAGGAGCAGAAGGTGCAGCGTCCCCACTGACAGTCACGGGAAACCATGGTGTAGCGGAAGGGCTCGCGTTTCTTCCACTTTTCATAGTAGTAGTGCGCCTTGGTCAGATCGCGGTCGATGAAGGGCAGCTGGTTGAGGTCGGCTTCGAGACGAAAAACACCGTTGTTCTTGAAGTTGCCGGCCTCATCCCGCCACCAGGTGCCGCTGTAGGGCGCATCGGCGTCACCGCGCAGCCAGCGCATCAACCCCCGCAGAGAGAAATCGTAGTCCCCGCCGGTCAAGACGATGTCGGTCTTGGAGCAGCGCAGGGTCTCTTCGGGGAAAGCCGTGACATGATCGCCGTAGATCACCGTCTTGATGTGCGGGAAGCGGGCTTTGATGTCATCGACGATGTTCCAGTGGTATTTGACCACCGGGGTCTTGGTCTCGAAGGCGACAACATCGACCTTCTCGGTCTCCAGCTCGTTCAGAAAGTCTTCGTAGGTGCGATGTTCGGCGATGCCGTCGTGCCAGATCACGTCGTTGCCATCCTGGGCGAGGATGGTGGCGGCGTAAGCGGGGATCAAGGGATAGATGTAGGATCCGATACTCATCCACTGGAACTGGCGGTTCTGGGTGAGCATGGGGCTCGCCTTGCCATTGAGCGCGGGGTACGCGATGCAGATCTTCATGCTTTTTCTCTCCTTGGTAGGGTTGGTGCGCACTCGCATGCAGTCTGACGCGAACGGCGTCGCTGACCGAGAACACGGATGAGAAAGAGCGGATTGCCGATGACGTACCGACGCCAGAGCCTTCCCGGCTCGGCCACTAGCCTCGCAGCCCACTCCAAATGGTGATCGAGCATCCAGCGCGGACCGCGCCGGACTGCTCCGGTTACAAAGTCAAATACAGCGCCGGCGGCCCAGACCACCGGTGCTTCAATCTGGTCGCGATTGGCGGCGATCCAGCGTTCCTGGATCGGTGTGCCCATGCCAACGATAACAATATCCGGCTTGGTTCGGGCAACATCCGCCAGCGCCGCGGCATTGGCTTGCGGATCGTTGGCCAGATATCCATGATGGGTTCCGACGACGCGCAACCCGGGGTGTTTGGACTCCAGCAGCGTCTTTGCCCGAGCGGCAATTCCGGGTTCTCCGGCAAGAAAATAGAGTGACAGATCGTGGGCAATGCAGCGGTCGCAAAGATCGTAGATCCAATCCGCTCCGGTCATGCGTGGTGGCAACCACCGTCCGAGCAACGCCGCACCGACGCGGATTCCCGACCCATCCACATAGACCAGATCCGCACTGTTGATGATCCGCCGCAGATTCGCGTCATGATAGCCCATATCGGTCACATGCACATTGGTGTAGAGAATAAGCCGCTTGGTTTTCTCCTGGGCGAACGCAATCGCGCGCTCCAGCACCTCGTTCAGCGGATAGGGATCCACCCCGATCCCAAGCACGTCCACCCGCTCCGGATGTTGCGGGAGACAGGCATTCAGGTACGCCGGCGGCGGCTTGGCATCCTCCGCCAAACGGGTGTAGAACTCGTCGTAGTTGCGGCACATGATCGCCGTGGTGAAGTTCTCCAGGATGCGTTGCCGGCCGGCGGCACCGTAACGCGCGCGCCGTTCCGGGTCGGTCAGAAGAGCGGCGATTCGATCCGCCAGCGCGGTCGCATCGCGCGGAGCGACCAGGTGCCCGGTGCGGCCCTCTTCAACGATCTCCGGGACACCGCTCACCGCGGTGGCGACGACCGGTTTCCCCAGGCACATTGCTTCCAGGAGAGAGAGCGGGAAAGTCTCGACCACCGGGTCCGAACAGAGCACACAGAGGTCGAAAAGCGACACGACGCGGGCCACATCGGTGCGATAGCCGGTGAAATGGACCCGCTCGGCGATGCCCAGCCGGGTGGCGAGTTCGCTGAGTCGGGGGCGCTCCGGGCCATCGCCGAGCAGGAGGAGATGAACGTCAGGCACGCGCCGGGCGACGATGGCGATCGCTTCCAGCAGCACTTCGTGTGCCTTTTCCGGACGCAGAACCGCGGTGATCCCGACGATCCGCGCGTCCTCCGGGAGCCCGAGTTCGGCGCGGGGAAGCGGTGTCACCTGCCGGGGATCGAAGCGGCGCGGATCGATCCCATTGTAGATCACCCGGGAACGGTGGGGCGCCAGCCCGCGCTGGTTCTCGTAGAAACGCCGCTGCGCGTCGGCAACATATATGAACCGATCGCAGAGCCGTTGCGCCACCCGCAGGAGCCGGTTCTTGGCCGGTGTATCACCGATTTCGCCGGTCGCGTGTTCGGCGCTCACCACCACCGGGGTGCGCGCCAGAAAGGCTGCGGCCCAGCCGATCATCTTGGTATTGAATTCGTAGGTCTGCAGAATATCGACGCGCTCCCGGCGCAGAATCGCGGCAATCGTCAGCACCGCTTTCAATCCACGCAGATCGTAATAGGGGCGCATGTTCAGGAAGCGCGCCGGAATCCCGGCGGCAATCAGCTCGTCAAAGAAAGGGCCGGTCTCGCGAAAGCAGGTGACCAACGGCCGATAACGCGTCCGGTCCAGGCCGGTGGCGAGATCCACCAACTGCCTTTCAGCACCACCGATTCGCATGTTGCAGGGCAGGAACAGAATGGTGACGCGGCTGGGATCGGGGCATCCCCAGCGATCCACCGGCGCGGCGGCATCGGCGGCGGCTCCCGCTGCCGCCCGCGCCGCGGGCGAAGCAGTGGTGGCACTCAATTCAACTGCGTCCGCGGGACCGCTGGGGCGCCTCCCGCCACCAGCCACAAACCGAGCGACTTCATGCGCCGCCCGAGCCGCGCGCTCCGCCCAGCCCGCGGGATCGCCCGCCGGCAACAACACGGCATCGGGGCGCACCGACTCCACCCCATCCAGCGCCTGCGCCGCGCCGACCAGGAGCAGATCCGCGCGCTCCGCGCAACGCCGCACCAACGCCACGGACCCACCACCTTCCGAAAGCAGATCCAGCACCACCGCGCGCGGGGAAAACAACGCTTCGTTGCCCAGATAGCCCGGCTGATCTCCCCACACGATCGGCCGGCGAAAGAGCAAGCGCCGCATCGCGGCGCGCAAACGCCGCCGCAGCAGAGCGCGTCCCCAGCGATCGGGCAAGCTCCCCTCCCGCCGCCGCGCGGCAAGCAGAGGCGGCGTCCAAACATAGAGATCGGCCGACTCACGCCGAATCCGGCTGCTCCAGCGGCGGGGTTGCGGCTCCCGCGCAGTCTCACCTCGGCCACCGGTGAAACCCCGCGGCGCGCCCGGGGGTTCGCAGTAGAGCACCCGATTGCCCGTGGCGGCCAGATGACGCGCTGTGGCCTGCAGTGCGCCTTCCCCGGTGCCCCACGAGAAGCGCGCCGGCATGACGATGTCGAATCCCGACAAGGCGAGCAAATCCTGAGCAGCCTGCATGCTTACAGTCTCTCTATCAAAGTGATGCTCCCGGAGCCCGGGAGAGTCGATTTCGCCACCCCGCCGGGCGCACCGACCCGCCCTACCATGTGTAAACGGTCTCCGCATCTCCGTTGAGAATGCGGTCGATCGCCTCCTTGCCCTGCTGCACCGAGTGATCCATGTTTCCAACTTCGTACTTCCAGCCGCCAAAACGCCCGCGGGAGAGAATCTCCTTTGCCTCCAACCAGGTATGCAGCGTCTTCAGGCGCTCGTCACGGCCGACGAAGGGCACCGGGTAGGTGTGATCCCGGCGAATCACATGCACCGAAACGATGTCATCGCGATCCTTCTCGCTGAGTAGCTTGGTGTTCACCAGCCCCTGCAGGGTCTGCTCCACCGCCTCCTCCCGCGTGACCGGCTTGTGCGGTGATTCGCTGATCTCACACAGCAGCGAATAGTGGTTCTCGCTCGGGGCGATCAGGGGCGAGTAGTTGGAGAGGTAGGTAACGCGGTAGAACGGACAGTCGGACTCCGGAAAGTACATCCAGTTCTTGTTCGACGGCACCGGCTGCCGCAGCCCAACCCCGACAATCCAACCACCGGCGAAAACCATCTCCGCCGCGGCCTTGCGCACCGCTGCGGGGGCTCCCTTCACCAGCGGCAGCAGTTGATCGAGAGAGGCGCCGCTGAGCAGGACATCGTAGTGGTCCTCCTCTCCGGTGTCGAAGCGGAGCGTCTTGCTCTCGGGGTCGACGCTCACGAGTTTGCGCCGCAGCTTGAGATGATCGCCAAGGCGCTCCTTCATGGGCGAGAAGAGCCCACCCGTGCCCCCGTGCAAAGGAAAATCAAAAGTGGAGTTGGGGCCCCATCCAGCGTCCTCTTTCTGGCCAAGAATGTTCCGCAGAATCATCTTCATGTCGATAACGCTGACCCGTTCCGCAATCCACCCGTGATCCATCAACTCCGCGGGCGTCGCCCACACTTTGAAGTTGTAGGGCAGCATGAAGTATTTGGCGATGCCGTCGCCGAAGCGATGCAGGATCCACTCGCGGAAATTGCTGTAGTTGGGGTATTTCTTTTCCGCCTCGTGCAGCCCCAGCACACACTCGAGAACCACTTCCTTGTTGAGAAAGTGGAAGTTGTTCTGGAAGGGGTAGGGGATGAACTGATCCTGCAACCAGACCCAACTCTCCCGGCCGTGCGCAACCGTCTCATCTACCATGTCGGCCATGAAGTCATCAAAGAACTTGTAGTGACTGAAAATCACATGGCCACCGATGTCCCAGGTGAAGCCCGCGTCATCCACAAAGCTGGCGGCCAACCCGCCGACGTAGTCGTTTTGCTCGTAAACGGTGTAGTCCTCGTGTCCGAGTTGCTGCAGGCGATAGGCGGCACCGAGCCCCATTGGGCCGGCGCCGATGATCACGATTCGCTTCATGAATCCTCCATAGCGGGGAATGGGCCGTCGCAGGTGACCCTCAGGAGAGGCGGGGAAATGCCGCCCTGGCTTTGCCGAATACTTTGGCGAAAAGAGCCCGATCGGCGGGGTCAAGAACGTTGAATCGGGCAAGCCCGTAGTAGTAGAGCGCGCCCCCGACAAGCACGGCAAGAGGCGGTGAGTGCAGGCCGAAATAGATCGCCGCCGCGGCGGACAACATGAGCATCATCGGCAGGAGCGTCTTCAACGGTATGCGAAACAGGGCCGATGCCCCGAATTCAACCGTCAAGACATGGAATTTGATCACCATCATAACCATGGTCGAGGCAAGCGTGGCAGCCGCCGCGCCATAGAGCGAATAGGCGGGAATCCAGATCCAGTTGAGCCCGATGTTCACGCCAACGACGAGAAATCCAAAAAGGGCAAAGTTCAAGAGCCGGCGCGAGTTGATAAGAATCGGCAACATGATCGCGTTGTAAGCGTACATGGCGTAGGCGAAGGAGAGAATGATCACCGGCACCGTTGCCAATGTGTAATCCGCGCCAAACACCAGCTCGATCAGCCAGCGCGCACCGAAAGGCGCCAAACAGACCAGCGGCACGGCATAGACCAGGGTCAAAACCTGACTACCGCGGAGATAAGCTTGCCGCACCCGTTCCCTGCCGGCCGCCATCGCCGCCGAAATCGTGGGCAGGAGTGCCATGCGCGCCGCGATCACCGCCACCGAAACCGCTTCGAACACTTTGTAGGCAACCCCGTAGCAACCGGTCGCGCGCAACTCCGGAATTCCCCCGTCGACCAATTTTTCGCCGCCGGGGATCTGTGAGAGCATGAGAATGTCAATGCGCCCATGGGCAATCATCAGCACCAGCAGCAACCCCAATGGGAAGGTCTCAATGAGAAGTTCTTTCGCGACGTGCCAATCGAGTTGAAAGCGATGCCCAACGTATTCGCGCCGCACGTACCAGATGTTCAG
>JALXCG010000380.1 GCA_026991065.1 Gemmatimonadota bacterium
GGCCCACATCGCGGGGTCGGGGAAGTGTTGGTAGTTGGTTGAAGCGGCTGATCTTTCCCCCATGGCTTGAACCGGATTCCCGGAACCGGGATCGATGCAAAAAAACCGGGAGAAGGAACGCGAATGAAAAGAAGATTGAGCTTATCACGTGGACAACCGCAAGGCGGCGCGGGACGAAAAGCCGCCCACGCCGCGCGAAGTCACGCCGTTGGATCATCGCTCGTGCCCTCACCGAAGCGGGTACCGGCGTTTCAGCTGCGGTTACACCGCCGGAAGTCGTTCCCCGCTCAGAAAGGATTCACCTCTTTGATGCACCCGGCGACATCCGCCGCTTTGTAGGTGCCGCAGAGAATCTCCCGGCGATACAGCGTCCACCAACCGATCCTGCCACTCATGTAGTCCTCGCATGCATCCCAGGAGCAGATCAGGCGGCGGCAGTGGGCGGCATCGATGCAAGCCTGGATGCCGGTCCCCTGGTGATACACCGGGTCGCAATCCGGTCGATCTCCGCAGCCGCTGGCGGACTCCGACCGCGGCCCATCGGGGATCAGGTCCTTTACGCGGGTGAACTGCATCCCATCATTGTAGATCGCCACCAGCGGATCGCCGGTGGCGGGATCGCCCACAATCAGGTCGGGCAGGTCATCCCCGTCGTCATCCAGGGCCACCAGCATTCCGGGCTTGAAACCGAGGTCCACCACCGGTCCCGGGTCGAAATTGCCCATGCCGTCGTTCAGATAGATCTGCACCGTATTGTCGCCGTGGTTGGAGATGCAGATCTCGTCCACGCCGTCCAGATCGAGATCGGCGGCGATGGCGCGATAGGGACGGTTGGCGGCCAACTCGACCGGCTCAGTGAAAGTGTCGTCGTCGATTCCAAACGACACTTCGACCAGGTTCCGGGAGCGCTTCGGCACAGCGATATCGTAAAGGGCATCCCCATCCATGCTGCCGGCGGCGGCGTATTGCACGATGTATACGGGGGGAGCCTTGCGAATGGGACCGGTCGGCAGCGGGTCGATCGCGCAAGCGACAGAGGGCAGCAACAGGGCAGCGGTAACAATCGAAAATGAGCTGAAAACGGACATGGAATCCCCTTGGTGGTGGTTGAATGGTGACGCCGCCCGAGCCGGGAATGGAACCGAGGCCGGGGGTGGGCGGTGTTCGCGGATCTTTCGGCGCGGCGGGAGTGCCGAAGCGACCGGAGTGGCCGGCGACCCGCTGGGCGCCTGCCTCTACCTTCCGCGTCCGGTGCTGCGTTCTTGGTACTTTTTGCCGGGAATTGCGATTGCAGCCCGCGGGAGTTGTCGGCGCCGTGTCGCAGCCACCGGGTGTGTGGGAAGTAGCGGAGGGCACGGCAGGAGGCGGCAGCGGCGCCGGTCCGGGCGGCGGCGGTGCACTCAACAAACAAGACCGGAAACTGGGAAGCGGTGATATATTAGATATCAGCAAGCGAGAAGGGAGGCGCACAGACAAGGATCAAGCGATGAGCAAGCAGAAGATGACACCCAGCGAAGCGCTGGTTGAAACCCTGGTCGCCGAGGGTGTGGAGACAGTTTTCGGCATTGTCGGAAGCGCGTATATGGATGCGCTGGATCTCTTTCCGGCGGCCGGGATTCGGTTTGTGTCGGTGGCGCATGAGCAGGCGGCGGCGCACGCGGCGGATGGTCTGGCGCGGGTGACCGGGAGGCCGCAAGTGTGCATTGGGCAGAACGGGCCGGGGGCGGCGAACTTTGTGAG
>JALXCG010000381.1 GCA_026991065.1 Gemmatimonadota bacterium
GCACACCCGCCGGGGCAAGCGCCAGGGTCACGGCGCCAAGGGAGCGCGGCAGGCGTGCGGTCAAGGTGACGATCACCATGGCCACGAAACCGATGTGGAGCCCCGAGAGAGCCAGAATGTGCGCCAGTCCGGCCGCCCGCATCTCTTGGGTGAAGCGCGGATCAAGCCCGCTGCGGTCGGCCAGGAGCAGGGCTCGAAACAGGCCACTTGCGTCAGCGGTCCGCAACAACGCCGAGGAAACCCACGCTCGGGCGGCAAGACCGGCGGGCGGGGCGTGGGGGCGAGAGCAGATAGAATCATCAATGCTCCGCACGCGCAGCGAGCCGGGCCGATGGCGCGCGGCAACGCGGGCCGCGGCCCCCACCGGTCGCAGCCCACGTTCCAGATAGCGCAGCCGCCCCGGCGGACGGTAGACCCCGGTCACGCGCAGCAACGACCCCGGCGGCGGCAGGCACAGGCCGGAACCGGCCCGCAAACGAAGCCGCAGGCCGGTGTGCGCGTCAACCCCTTCGGCCCGCTCGCCACCGCCACCGGTAATCCAGACACAAACGCTGCGCCGGGCGGGTTCCGGCAACGCCGCCGGGCCAGCTTCCCAAGCCGGCGAATGCACCACACCGGCCGCCAATGCCAAGAACGGGGCCCAGAAGATGCGGAGTGCGCGCCCCCCTTTTTGGAGCAGACGACAGCGGCGCAAACCACGGCAGACGACGAGCACCAGCGCCACCAGACTCAACCCCGCAACCAACATGAGTCCGCGCCGGGAGCCGCTTTGCACCCCAATGGTGCTTGCAGCAATCGCCCAAAGGCGCCCTGGAGCGAGCAGCGCTCCGCGGACCCCCACGCCTTGCCAGGAAAGTAGATACCCCGCGTAGACCCACGCGGCAACACGCAATGCCGGCCAGTTACCCATGCCGGCGCCAGCGTGCAATCTCCGTGCCGCCGTTTGCCGCTGCAACAGCCGGCACTTTCCGCCTCACCGCCCACCGGCGGCGGTCAAATCATGCAGGTTTCCCGCTCAAGGTTTCACCCTCGCGGTCCCTGTCATGCTGGTGATCGGTTCCAATCCCGTCACTCATTGCTCGCCGCTTGCGGCGCAAGGGGACGATCGACGCGCGTGCCATCACCGCCTCGGCATCCCGCTTCCAGGCGACCAACTCGGGAGGAACGCTCGGCTCCGACGGAGGGGTTCGCAGCCCGGTGATGATCAGGAAGAAGAGCCGCATGAACGGCACCAAGGCAAGAACCAGCAGAGGGTAGAAGACCAGATCGAGCAGGGGTGTAATCGTTTCATTGGAAATCATGGCGCACTCGTTTGGTGGGTCTGCAGTAGAATTGCCGCGCAATTGCTATGATCGACCGACATGACCACTTCTTGATGATCATGCGGCGACGCTGCCTCGCCCTTCAGCTACCACCCCATTCCTCCTGGACCTCCCCGTGCGTGATGCTCTGAAGAAACTCCTGATCGAACGCTCGGTCTCACGTGGCGACTTCGTTCTCGCCAGCGGTCGCCGCAGCGACTACTACGTCGACTGCCGGCGAACCACCTTTCACCCCAAAGGGGCCTGGCTCATCGGCCGACTCATGGAGGCGGAGATCCACAATGCCCTGATCCGGCCTCACCAGCCGATCCACGCCATCGGCGGCCTCACTCTGGGGGCCGATCCGGTCGCCCTGGCGATCGCGATTGCTTCCCACGAGATGGACCGTCCGGAGCATCCGCCCCTGCGCGCTTTCACCGTGCGCAAGGAGGCCAAAGTACACGGGCGAGGCAATCGAATCGAAGGCAGCTTCGAGCCAGGTGACCGCGTGCTGGTTATCGAAGATGTTGTAACCACCGGTTCCTCCGCGCTCAGCGCGGTCACGGCACTGCGCGAGGCGGGCGCGGTGATCGCCGGTGTCATGGCGCTGGTCGATCGCAACGAAGGCGGACGTGAAGCGATCGAGGCGGCAGGCTTGTCGCTGAACGCCCTTTTTCGCATCGGTGAGTTGCTCTAGGAGGCCTAATCGAGTTCGAACTCCCGCCGCCAATCCCCCTGCTCGGTCAATGCGGGCTGCGCCTCCTTCTCCAGCACAAACGGACCAATGCACAGACGCTCCATGTGGGTGCGCATGAAGCAGCGGTAAGCCTCTTCCGGAGTACAGACGATCGGCTCACCGCGAACGTTGAAGCTCGTATTGACGACCAACGGGCAACCGGTGCGCCGCTCGAATTCGGCAATGAGATCGTAGTAGAGCGGGTTGTCCTCGCGCGCCACAGTCTGGATGCGGGCAGAGCCGTCAACATGCGTCACCGCGGGAATCGTACGGCGGTCCTTGCGCACCGGCGCGACCAGAAGCATGTGCGGGCTCGGCCCCTCCAGTTCGAACCAGTCGGCGCAGCGCTCCTCAAGCACCGAGGGCGCAAAGGGGCGGAACCCTTCGCGGAATTTGATCGCCAGATTGATCTTCCGCTGCATTTCGGGATTGCGCGCATCGCCAAGGATGGAACGGTTCCCCAGAGCGCGCGGCCCGAACTCCATGCGCCCCTGAAACCATCCCACCACTTTCCCCGCCTCGATCCACGCTGCGGTGGTCGCGATCAACTCGGCGCGATCCAGTCGCCGATAATTCGCCCCGAATTGCCGCAAAACCCGCTCGATCTCCGCATCGTCGAACCCCGGCCCCCAGTAGGGCACGCGCAACGCGGCGGCGCGAGGCTCTCCAAGCAGGGTGTTCCAGATGTAGTAGGCAACCCCCACCGCGCCTCCCGCATCTCCCGCGGCCGGCTGGATGAAGATCCGAGAAAAAGGCGATTCACGCAGAATCCGACCGTTGGCAACACAGTTCAGCGCCACTCCCCCCGCCAGGCAGAGATTGTCGAGACCGGTTTCCCGATGCAGATACGCCACAAGCTTGAGCATGACTTCTTCGGTGACCCGCTGTATCGACGCAGCCACATCTTTGTGGAACTGCTCCAACTCCGACTCCGGCTGCCGCCGCGACTGGCCGAAGAGCTGCTCAAAGCGCCGGCCGGTCATCCGCAAGTTCCAGTCGAACTCGAAGAAATCCATGTTGAGGGCGAAACTGCCATCGTCGTGAACATCAATGACCTGGCGGACCTTGTCCACATAGCGCGGCTGCCCATAGGGCGCCAACCCCATCACTTTGTATTCGGCGCTGTTGACCTTAAAGCCCAAATAGTAGGTAAAAGCCGAATAGAGCAGCCCGAGACTGTGCGGAAAATCGATCTGGCGCAGCATCTCGACCCGGGTTCCACGGCCTCGGCCAAGGGTCGTCGTGGCCCATTCGCCAACCCCATCCACCGTCAGCACCGCGGCCTCATCAAAAGGAGAGAGAAGAAAGGATGAGCAAGCGTGGCTCATGTGGTGCTCGGCGAACAGCACATTCCGTTTCCAGCCCAACTCCCGCCGGATCTCGCGAGGAATCCACAACTTCTGCTTCAACCAGATCGGCATCGCCTTCTGGAAGGAGAGAAGGCCGCGGGGAAAGGCGTCGATGTAGGTGGTGAGGATGCGCTCGAATTTCAGCAGCGGTTTATCATAGAACCCCACGGCATCGATCTGGTCTGCTTCGATTCCGGCCTCTTCGAGCACGTAGGCCAAAGCATGACGCGGGAAAGAAGGGTCCGCTTTCTTGCGCGTGAAGCGCTCCTCGGACGCCGCCGCCACAATCTCGCCGTCCCGCAGAAGGCAGGCGGCGGCATCGTGGTAGTAGCAAGAGAGACCTAGGACAAACATTCACGCCCTTCAGAACTGGCGACGGGCATTGACTGTCGGATTCTCTATCCGCGCAACGCTGTGCCAGCGACTCTGCGGAAGAGTGAAAGCCCGGCGCCGCAGCACATCCCGCCGTGTGACCTTCCACCAAAGGGCGACCGGAGTGATCGCCACGACATAGCCGCAGGCCAACACAACCGCAGTGACCACTCGCGCCAGGGCGCGAACCAGCGCATGCGCTGCGGCCTGGAGGCGCTCCACAAGTATCCGCAACGGCGCGGGCAACCACCGCTTTACCAAGGAGAGCACCCCCATGGTCAAGCCGATCGTCAGGGCGATCGCCAATCGGGGATGCGCATGCGGCAGCCCACCCAGCCATTCGCTCCATTCAGTCACTGCCCCTCCGTCGCGACGGGCCCAACGAACGCTTTCAGCTGTGCAACCTTGCAGCAGCGGCGCGCACCAACTCGGCGGTCTCGGCGGTCTCCTCCCAGGGGAATTGCTCCCGCCCAAAATGCCCAAACGCGGCGGTCTGTTGATAGATCGGGCGCCGCAACCCAAGGCGCTCGATGATGCCTCGTGGAGTGAGATCAAAAACCTCGCGCACGAGACGCACCAAATGGGCGTCGTCCCGTTTTCCCGTGCCGAAACTGTCGATCCGGATCGACACCGGCTCGGCTACGCCGATGGCATAGGCCAACTGCACCTCGGCACGATCGGCCAACCCGGCGGCGACCAGGTTCTTGGCCACGTGGCGGGCGGCATAAGTCGCCGAACGATCCACCTTCGTCGGATCCTTGCCGGAGAAGGCTCCGCCACCGTGGCGTCCGGAACCGCCGTACGTATCCACAATGATCTTCCGCCCGGTCAGACCGCAGTCGGCGTGCGGACCACCTTCGACAAACCGACCGGTCGGGTTGATGTGCATGGTGATGTCACTCACCTGACCGAGTTCAGAGGGCAATACCGGCTTGATCACATGCTCGACGATCTCCCGTCGGAGCACATCGATGTCAACATCGGCAGAGTGCTGCGATGACACAACGATCGTGTCCACCCGCTGCGGTTGATCCCCTTTGTACTCCACCGAGACCTGCGTCTTTCCGTCTGGGCGCAGATAGGAGAGTTCTCCGCTGCGGCGGACTTGCGAGAGCCGCATGCCCAGCCGATGCGCGAGTGAGATCGGCAACGGCATCAGTTCGGGCGTTTCGCGGGTTGCATAGCCGAACATGAGCCCTTGATCACCCGCGCCGTCACGATCCACCCCCATGGCGATGTCCGGCGATTGCTCGTCGATCGCCGTGAGGACAGCGCAGGTGTCCGCATCGAACCCCCCGGCCGTGGCATTGTAGCCGATGTCGCGCAGCGTGTTGCGCACGACCGATGGAATATCGACATAAGCTTCGGTGGTGATCTCGCCGGCCACCATCACCATGCCGGTCGTAACCATCGTCTCACAGGCCACGCGGCTCTGTGGATCCTCGGCCAACATTGCATCCAGCACGCCGTCGGATATCTGGTCCGCGACCTTGTCGGGATGCCCCTCGGTGACGGATTCGGAAGTAAAAAGATAGGTATTGGGCATCAAACGGGCTCCACACTACCCGGACTCTCTCCGGGAAAGAACAGCGTGCGCATCGCCGGCGCAACCGTGTTTCGGCGCAGGTGCAACACAAGCTTGGGACAATATCATTGAGGATCCTGCAAAGCAAACCCGCCAGGGTTGCCGCCGCGGTCGGATTCGCCCTGTAAACCGATGGCGGTGGCGATTTCGCGCATTCCGGCAATCACCTCACGGACCAGTTCCTCAATCTCCATTCCGAGCCGTTCGGCCCCCGCGGCGATCAACTTGCGATCCACACCGGCGGCAAAACGGGCATTCTTCCACTTCTTCATGACCGATTTCACGGTTGTATCATGAATGCTCCTGCTCGGCCGCACCAACGCAGTCGCGGCGACCAACCCGGTGAGTTCGTCCACCGCGTAAAGAACGCACTCCATGTCGCTCTCCGGCTCGATTGATGTGCAAACTCCCCAGCCGTGCGAGAGCACGGCGCGAATCACCTGCTCGGGGTAATCGTGAGCCCGAAGAATGCGCTCGGTTTGACGGCAGTGTTCATCCGGAAACTGCTCAAAATCGAGATCGTGCAGCAGCCCGACCAGCCCCCACAAATCTTCGTCGGCGCCGCGCTGACGAGCGAAACGGCGCATCACCCCCTCCACCGCCAGGGCGTGGCGCCGGGGAATTTCACCCTGATTGTATTCACACAGTAGTTGCCACGCTTCGGCGCGACTCGGAATCTCCGTTGACATCACTTGCGCCTCCCCGCGCCGGCGGCCTCTCAGATCTCTACCCAGGGAAAGAACTCTTCGGCCACAGCTTCCAGATGAGACCGTATATCCCTGGCGCAGGTCATCGACAGGACCTCTTTGGTGATCGCCCGGGCATCGGTCATGCTCACC
>JALXCG010000382.1 GCA_026991065.1 Gemmatimonadota bacterium
AGCTGTTGAGTGAAAGCGAGTATATTGGTCTGGCCCTGGACTACGCGCGTGCGTCGCTCGCCCAACAGGTCGCCGGTCTTGACCTTTATCCCTACAAGGTTCGGCGTTACCTGAACGCGGTCGCCAATCTGGACAGTGACCCCAAAGTGAGCGTGTATCAGGTCGCCGTGGCGTTCAACATGAGAGTCGACGGCCTGCCGGTGATTGGTCCGGGTTCGAAGCTGGCCATCCACATGACTCCAGAGGGTGAGGTGATCAGCCACGAAATCACTTTTCGGCGCACCGCGGATCCCGCCGCGTTGCTGACCGGTGAAGATCTGATCGCTCCGAGTGAGGCCCGCGCGATTGTCGAAGAGCGCCTGCGGCAGCGCGGCATCGACCTCGCGGACTACGTGTCGACCCGCCGCGAATTCGGCTACCTGCGACGTGGCCGTCACGCCGAGCAGTCGATCCTCGCTCCCTACTATGCATTCTTCTACGAGCCCGGTCCCGGCGTCGAGTTTGGTCGCAAACTGGTGGAAACGGTATCCGCCGTGGCCGAGGGCCCGGCGGCGGACCTGGTGGCCCGCGATGCGCAACGCGAGGCGCAGCGTAGGCAGAGCAAGCTCGACTCGGTGGCGGAGGAGGACCGGAAATAGCTTTCAGGTCGAAGTAATCACAGGATAGCGCCCGGGCCCAAATGTGCCGCATGAGATGCCCGGGCGCACCGCCGCTTGATGCGGCACCGGCGAGAGGCGGCAAAGGCGGTCGCTGGTCAGTTGGGGTGTTTATGACATCTCGCCCTGCATCGACTACGGCATCTGGTCCAACGATGGGGTCGACTGGTCGACCGTAGTTTCTCCCTACTACGGTAGCATCAACGGCTCGCGGGGCGACCTCGGCGCCTATGGTGGCGAGAACGACGTCGAATGGCTGTGGTTCGGGAACTGATTCCGTTGCGATCAGTTCCAATGTTCGGGTGCGGCATAGATCCCGGGGGTTATACTGCGCTTTCACCCCGTAGCGGAGTCAGCCATGCTTCTCGCACCCTTCCTCTTCGCCGCCGCCTGGGGCACCGCTCCGGTCGCCCCGGCGGCTTTCGCGCCGCCAGCGGCCGCCACCACGACTCGTTATCAGATCCGGGTCGATGGTCGGCGCCGGTACTACAACGTGCACACGCCTCCCGGGTTCGACCCCGCAGTCCCCACTCCGGTGGTGCTGGTGTTTCATGGCGGGACCGGGTGGGCCGCCCAGGTCGAAACATCGAGCCATTTTTCTCTGGTCGCCGACGCGAACGGTTTTGTTGCTGTCTACCCGGAGGGCTGGGCGTTGATTCCGCACCTCCTGCAGACCTGGAACGCGCCGCTCGCCGACGACTATGGAAACACCTGCGGTCAGGCGACCGAATACAACATCGACGACATCGCCTTTGTCGATCGCCTCCTGGATGACATGGCCACCCGCCAGACTCTGGACCAGCGCCGGATCTTCGCCTCGGGGCACTCCAACGGCGCCATGTTTTGCTATCGCCTGGCCGCCGAACTCTCCGACCGGATCGCCGCCATCGCGCCCAATGCGGGATCGCGGATGTACGACCCTCTGCCCCCCGTGCCGATCCCGGTTCTTCATCTGCACGGGCAACTGGATGCGAATGTTCCGTGGCGGGGTGGTCAAGGCGATGGCCTGTGCGACGTGTTCTATCCCGCCCTCTTTACAGAAACTTTGGCGCCGATCATCGAACTCAACGGCTGCCAATCTCCACGGTTGATCGAAGTGCGCGGTAACGCGCGCTACTACGAGGCGCCGGAGCCGCTGCGCAACGCCACCGTGGCGCTCTGGTGGCTGACCGACGGCGGCCATACTTGGCCCGGCGGAGAGCCCGCCTTGTGGAATCCGGATGAGCCCCAGAACCACGACATTGTCGCCGCCGAAGAGGCCTGGCGCTTTTTTGCCGCTCATCCGATGCCGGAGTAGCGGGTCAGGGCGTTTCCGGGCCCCGGCGAGTAGCGAAGTCGTTTCCGGCATCGGGGCCGTCGCCGGCACCAGGTTCGGTAAGACCGACCGGCCGCGCCACGGCTTGTCCTGCTACCGCTGGGCGATCAGCGTGAGGGTGTGAGAGAAGCGCGAGCGGTCGGCCCACACCCGCAGGATCTCGCTGGTCTCATCCCAGTCATAGCTCCAGCGGCCCGGAGGGTCGCTGCAGCGCACTGCAAAACCATTCGGGTAGTGGCGACTCGCCGGCACGAAGATTTCGGTGGGGGCGTCGATCTTGCGACCGCCGCTCCAGGTGAGCTGCCAGTTTCCGCTCAGCGGCGCCGGGCCGAACCAGGCGGGATCGCCGGCGATTCGCCGCGGCACCGGGCGCACCAGCACGTCCACCACCGGACGCTCGCTGCCATCGGGATACTCCACGCCCATGCCGGTGTCGCCGCGGGCGTATTCCCAATAGATGCTGCCGAAGCCGTAGAAATCGAAGAGGTTCTGCAGGTCGCGCAGATACTCCGCGGCGCCCGGTTGCTCCCACTCGATGCCGTATTCGCCCATCCAGACCGGATCGCGGAAACGGATCCGCTCGGTCGCCCGGCGGCTCATCGCGCTGGTCATCAGCGCCGGCACGCCCAGATAGCCCCAGGGGGTCTCGGTGGCCGGATCGTAGTAGTGCGGCGCCATGACCCAGTCGTTGCCCGGATGCGCCGCCAGGTAGGAGGGCGCTCCCCAGTTCGTGGTCACCCGCGGCTCCCAGAAAGTGAGCAGGCCGGCATCGGCCGCGGCCACGGCGGCATGCGCGCGCTGTAGAAAATCCTCGTAGAAGCCGGGGTCGAAGAGGGCACCGGCCAGGGGCTCCGGCCACGGCTCATTCATCAGGTCCACGCCGATCACCGCGTCCACCGTGCTGAAGCGCTCCGCGACGTAGGCGAGCATCGCGTGGTAGGCGCTCTGAATCTGCTCCTCGTCGCGCCAGAAGGCGCCGAACGCATGTTGCACCGCCGGCTCGAAATAGTTCATGAACCAATCGTCGCGCGGCTCGAAGGGGATGCCGCCGTCGAGGGTCGCCCACTCCGGGGCGCCGTCGCCGCCGAAGTATTCGGAGTAGATATCCTGGTGGAAGTCGAGCACCACATGCAATCCCTGCTCGCCCATCTGCTCCGCCAGGGCGGCCATGCGGTCGAGATAGGTGTCGTCGTAGACCCCGCGCTGCGGCTCTACTCCGGCCCAGAGAATCCCCAGGCGCACGCAGTTCATCCCCCAGGAGCGGATTTTGGCGAACTCCTCCGGCCCCTGCCAGGGGACGTAGTCGCCCCCTTTGTTGATGACATTGATGCCGCGCAGAATCACCACCCGCCCCTCGGCGTCGCGCAGATGCTTGTTGGGGGCGGTCAACCTCTCCGCGGTGGTGGTGGCGAGCGGGAGCTGGGTGACGAGCAGCGCCCAGGCGATGCGCCGGGCGGGAGCGGGAACAGGCATGAGTACCTCCGGGTTGAGGGAAGTATAGCCCGACTACCGGAGATGCCGCGGCTGTGGTAGCGCGACAGGCTCCTGGCCCATCTTACGGTAGCCAACCTCCATTTCCCATTCCGCCATAGGCACCCATGTCGGCGCGCGCGCCGTTGGCATAGCCTTCGGGCCAGCCGGGTGTTTGGTCGTAGATTGCGTCTCGCTCGTGCTTATCGCCGGCGTCCACGCACGGGGAATCGGGACGGAGCAGGCCGGGAAAGCCGTGGAGGTTGATCAGGCGCGGATCCTGGTCGATGTTGCCGGGGCCGGGCCGCACACCGTGGCCGATGTCGCTATAGGAGAAGCTTGCGTCGGTGCCGGGATAGAACCAGAGATCGAGCTTGGTGTCATTGCCCCAGATGATGCAGTCGTTGATGGAGACACCATACTCACTTTCGAGATTGACGGCGCCCGCGGAGAAGGGGGAGCCGTGGTCGCGGTTGCCGCTGATGGTGCAGTGGCTCAGGTAGGCAGCATCTGCCTCCAGTGCCGCCGAGCCGTTGTCGGCTTCGTTGTCGACGAAGATGCAATAGCTGAAACCTGCGGAGCTTCCGCCGTTGGGGTCGCGCAAGGAGTATACGGCTCCGCCGACACCGGCGTGGTTGTCGCGGAAGATGGTCTGGAAGACGTGGAAACCGTCGGAGGAGTAGATTGCGCCGCCGGTTGAAGCCTGGTTGCCGGAGAACCGGCAGTTGTAGAAATCCGCGCAGAAACCGGCACCGAGGGCTCCGCCACCCCATGAGGCGGCGTGGTTATTGTTGAAAGTGCAATCCTCCACGCGGACGTCTTCCCAGCAGCGGTAGCCGGAGACTGCCAGGGCGCCGCCCTTGCTGGCCTCGTTATCGTGAAAAACGGATTCCCGGATGGTGACTTCGGCACAGCCGTTGACCGCCAGGGCGCCGCCATACAGGTCGGCGCTGTTGTGATGAAAGAGGCAGTGCTCAATCGTGACATCGCCGCTGGTGATGCTCACCGCTGCGCCCTCGCCGATGGTGTCGTTGTGGTGCAGAATGCAGTCGCGCAGGGCAACCGTGGAGTGGGAGACGGAGATCGCGCCAGCCGCCCAGGAGGTGTGGCTGTTGACGATGGTGAAGCCCTCGATGAGCAGTGTGTCGGAGCTGAATCGGGATATCTTGAAAGCATGGTGAGGGGTTCCGGAGCCGTCCCCGCAGTCGATGGTGGTGACCCCCGCTCCGCCGCTGCTGCGCACGACCGGGAACGGGCCGTCGAAGTGCAGGTCGCGATTGCCTTCACCGCCGTAGTACGCGGGGGCTACCAGAACTGTGTCACCGCCCCCGGCGGCGTCGATGCCGGCCTGGATCGACGGATACTCCGCGGGCACGTTGAAGGTGGTGGCTCGGGCACCGGAGGTGGACGCCAGGGTGAGGACCACGAAGGCGAGCAGATGGATGCCGGTGATGGAGTGGCGAGTCGGCTGAGAGTGCATGGTGAAACTCCACTGTGGACAGATCACGCAAGCGGATGATTCGCTGCGGTTGAGGCGCGGATGCACTGGATTGCATCCAGCTCTTCTTTCCCTGTTGAGAGCGCGAATCTTGGTGGGGTCTCGACGGTCTCAGCCCAAGTATAGCTCCGGCGCCGCGGAATGTCGCTGCAGCGTCCCGCAAAGCCATTCGAGCAGTGGCGACTTGCCGGTACGAAAAGCTTAGTGGGGGCGTCGATCTGGCGACCGCCGCTCGGCCGGTGCGGCTCCGCCCGCGCTTGGGCGCGCTGCGCCCGGAGTGAGACGAGAGTCTTGTTCTGGGGCTGCATCGGGCTCGTTTTGAGACCAAATCGCCGGGGGCGCCCGCACGACCGGGCCGGAGCGGGCCCGGGAGCGGTGACGGCTGCTTTGGGGGAGCGCGGTAGAGGCCGGAAATGCTGTGGGATCCGGGCTTTTTCAAAAAAAATCGACAGACGAAGTTGAGTTGGCATGGGGTGTGCAAACCAGGCTGGGCGAAACAGCAAAAGTGGCTCCTTCCGGAAAGGTGCTCCGGCCGCGAGGCTCGGGGGGCGATCCGGAAAGCTCGAATCGGCCGGGCTTCGATGCAACACCCCCGACCCGGGAATTCTTTCTCGGATGCATTGAAGTCCGGCGCTGCTGTTTGGGCCCGGATTCTCTTTTTCGGTGGTTGAGGCGTGGCTGGTCCTGCGTAATTGCGACCGCGCGGTATGTTATTGCGCGCGCGAGCGGTGTATGCTCATGAGATGGCAGGTAATCTGCCGGATTGACCATGCACAACGGCGCGCGTCGTCGGGTTCCTCTCTTTGCGGTGTCGGGGCGGAGAGATGGGGACAGTGGCGGGGGTTTCGCTGCGATGACGCCGCCGGTTCGACGCGGGCCCAACCAATGACACACAAGAATTCCGATCGTCAGGCGGTGATGAGTGAGCCGCAGGCGCACGCAGAGCCAGAGTCGCAGCAGGAGAAGCCGCGGGCGGCGACGCCGAGTGAGGCGTCGAATGCCGCCGGACAGGATTCCGGCGAGAGTCTGGACAAGATTCGCAACATCATATTCGGTGCGCAGATGCGTGATTACGACCGGCGCTTCGATCAGTTGGAGCGGAAGCTGCGGGAGGAGTCGGCGCGGTTGCGCGATGAGGTGTTTGGACGCCTGGAGCAGTTGGAGCGGCATGTGAAGGCGGAGATCGACACGCTGACTGAACGGCTGCGCCTCGAGGATGCGGCGCGTGCCGAGGCGGATGA
>JALXCG010000383.1 GCA_026991065.1 Gemmatimonadota bacterium
TCTCTGGGGGGAGTGTAGTCGCCCGGCGCGAAGTATGGGGAGGTCGCCTATCTCATCCCTTTGAAAAGGGCGAACGCGGTGCGCAAGTAGGAGCGGCAGTGGGCTTGAAGGGCACCGAGGCGCCGCGGATCGTCGTCGATTCGTTGGTAGGGGAGCTGCCAGGGGTTCGGAGCCAGGAACAACTCCCGGGCATGGGCACCGAGGAACTCATTGTAGACGTAGTCTCCCTCGATCCATTGCAACTGCTGATGGGTGACCCGGCAGGCGAAGCCGGGCCCGCGGCGCAGACCGGAGACGCCGAAGAACTGCGGCAAGTACTGCTCTTCACCCATGAGATCGAAAAGCGTGGGCAACAGGTCGACCTGACTCACGATCTTATCGATGCTGGCCGGGTGGTTGAGAGCAGCGGCGTAGATGACAAAGGGGATGTGGCCGTTCTGGGGGTGGTTGCTGATGTCGCGGTGGATGGTCAACCCGTGATCGGCGGTGAAGATGAAAACGGTTTCGCCATACCAGGGGCGTTGCGCCGCATTTTGCAGAAAGGTGGCGATAACGCGGTCGTCATAGGCCATCGTGCGGCGCGCCCGTTCAAACTTCTTCGGACCGGTGGTCAGTTGCGGCAGGGCGGCGGCATACTCCGCCGGCACTTCGAATGGTTCGTGGTTGGTGGTGGTGAACACCGTGAAGAGAAACGGCTGCGCCGGTGCCGCGGCCTGGCTTTCATCCGCGGCTTGCAGCACCCGGTCAAAAAGGTAGTGATCGAAACGCCCCCACATGGTGCCGTCCGGCGCCGAGCCAAGGCGGGGATCGCTCCAATCGATCACCTGATCGAAGCCGTTGGTGAGCGCGAAGCCCTTCATGTTGTCGAAGTGGGCATCCCCGCCGTAGATAAACGCCAGTTGATACCCCAGCGACTTCAAGATCCGCAGCGAGGCGGTTGCCGGATTGTTCGGGAAGGTGGTCTCCAACTGAGAGATCAGTGGCTTGCCGGGCAGGACCGGCCAGGAGCAGAGCACGGTGCCGAGACCGTAGGCGGAGCGGATGCCGTTGCCATAGCAGCGGGTAAAAGAGATTCCCTCGGCGGCGATGCGGGCCAGGTTGGGGGTGATTGGCGCGGCCGGGGACGGGTTGAGGAAGTCGCAATTCTCGGCGGTGAAGGATTCCAGCACCACCAGGATGACGTTGGGCCGGGTTCCGGCCGGGAGGTCCAAATGCAGGTCGAGCCGGGGTGCGGCGTTGCGCGCCCGCAGATCGGCCAGCGTGGTGTCGGTCGCGGCGCTCTGCTGGACCTGCAGCGAACGGGCGAACTCCTGCTCGTTGGAGAACTCGATCACCGAACGGGCCAGGAAGTAGACGCAGTTCTGCGCCAGGGCATTGGCCATGTTGTCGGTGGAGAAGTGCGCCACGCCCCAGTTGACCGGGCGCTCCTGGAGGCCGCCGCGGGCGCCGATAACCAGAGCGGTCGCCACCACCAGGGCGGCGAGCAGGCGCGCCCCCGGTCCACTCTCCGCCAGCCCCTGCCAGCGCCGGCTCCACCAGCCGTAGAAGCGCCAGTAGACAAGGGCCAGCGCCGCCCAGGCCGCGGCATAGGTCAGCACCGGGTAGAACTCCCAGATCGAAGTGTAGACCTCTTCCCCTTCGCGGCTGTAGGTGACCAGGAGAGCGTTGATGTGACTGCCGAATTCCCGAAACCACTCGATATCGATGCCGCAGAGCACGCTGATAAGAAGAACGACGGCGGTCAGATAGAGGCGGGCGCCCCGTTGGAAAAAGCGGCTCGGCCAGCCGATCCACGGCAGAAAAGCGAAGATTGCCAAGGGGATGAGTAGATCCACGCTGATCGCCGAATCGAGTCGCAATGCGACCCAGAAGGCGCGCACGTAGGTGCTCGCCGGACTGCCGCCAAAGTCCTCCCAGAAGTAGCCGAGGAAGGCCAGTCGCCAGAGGGCGAAGAGCAGCAGCAGAGAGAGATAGGCGGTCAGTAGCAGGCGAATGCGCGGGGGGCAGAGAATCTGGGCGAGAGGGCGCGGGTAGCGGCGGCGTGAAAACATGATCGGATGATTTGAAGAGATGATCGGTGGCCGCGAGGGCGGCGCGGTGATGGTGGTTGCAATGACTGGATAAACCGGGTAAGTCGGCAGGCGATACGCTACACTATGAATTTCCGCGTTGACACTTTTGTGCCCTTGAGCAACACCGACAGATTACCGAGTTTTCAGGAGTTGAAACTGTGGATCCTACCCCCGCTTTGACGATTCTGACCGATGAAGAGAAGATGTTTCGCGACATGGTCCGTGATTTTGCCGAGGAGACGCTGACTCCCCGTGTACAACGGATGGACCGCGATGCCAAGATGGACCCCGATCTGATTCCCGCGATGGCCCAGTTGGGGCTTCTGGGGGTTGAGGTGCCGGAGGAGTTCGGCGGTGCCGGTTGCTCCTTCTTCATGTCTTGCCTGGCGGTCGAGGAGCTTTCGCGGGTTGATCCCGCGGTCGGTGTTTTGGTGGATGTGCAGAATACGCTGGTCGTCAACGTGATCAAGCGTTGGGCGAGTGCTGATCTGCAGTCTCGCGTTTATCCCCGCCTGGCCAGCGGCACGGTGGGGTCATTTTGTCTCTCCGAGGCCGGCTCCGGCTCCGACGCATTTGCCCTTAAAACGCGCGCCGAGAAGACGGACAACGGCTACCTGCTCAACGGCTCCAAACTCTGGATCACCAACGCCGCCGAGGCCGGGATCTTCCTGGTCTTCGCCAACCTCGACCCCTCAAAGGGGTACCGTGGGATCACCGCATTTGTGGTGGATCGGGATACCCCCGGTTTTTCGGTGGGCAAGAAAGAGGACAAACTCGGGATTCGCGCCAGCAGCACCTGCGAGCTGCTCTTCGAGAATGTCGAAGTACCCGCCGCCGACCTTCTGGGCGAAGAGGGCAAGGGCTACAAGATCGCCATCGAGACCCTGAACGAGGGGCGGATCGGCATTGGCGCGCAGATGGTGGGGCTTTCCCAGGGAGCGCTTGAGCACGCCACGCGCTTTGTTCAGGAGCGGGAGCAGTTCGGCAAGCCCCTGGCTGCCAATCAGGGCATTCAGTTCCAGCTCGCGCGGATGGACATGGACGTGGCCCTGGCCCGCCTTGCCGTCTACAACGGCGCCCGGCTGCGGGACGCGGGATTGCCCTTTGTCCAGGAAGCGTGCTACGCGAAACTTTTCGGTAGCGAAGCCGCGGAACGGGTCACCTCGATGGCGGTGGAACTCTTCGGGGGCTACGGTTATACTCGCGAGTATCCGGTGGAGAAACTCTACCGTGACGCAAAGGTTGGAAAGATCTACGAAGGCACCAGCAATATGCAGATGCAGACCATCGCCAAGATGCTGCTGGCGCGCCACAAGATCTGATCCGACCGCGGGCTTTCCCACGGCGGGAGGGAGGAACCTTTCCATACCTCCTTTCTATGCTCCTTTTCCCCACTCCTCTCCTCCCGCCACCCGCCCCATTGAAGCCCAGCGTCTTTTGCTGTTCTTGCATGTCTTACAAAGAGAAACGGCCGCGAATGAGGCATTCGCGGCCGTTCTAATTTGGTACGCCGTCAGGGAATCGAACCCCGAACCTACTGATTAAGAGTCAGTTGCTCTGCCAGTTGAGCTAACGGCGCATATGATCCCGAAATCGTGAGCCTTGCTCGCCGACCGGGTATGGTAATGGGGTGAGTGAGGGGACTTGAACCCCCGACCACCGGAACCACAATCCGGTGCTCTACCGGCTGAGCTACACTCACCAGGTTCGAGAAGCGGGAGAATAGGGGCCGATTGAGGGAAAAGTCAACCCTGTTCTGGAGGGTGGCGGATTCTGGAGGAACTGCTCGATAAAAGGGGGCCGAGCAATGGCTGGATTCCGCACAATCAGGCAAGATCGGCCCGGGGGAGCGCCGATAGCAGGGATAGGTGTTGCCGGTTTGTCCGCACGTTCCTCAGATGGAAATGCGGCCGGATCTCATGGGAGTTGACCGATGCTGCTTGAACTCGCCGCCCTGGCTACTCAGATCACGCGGGCTGATCAAAGTTATCAGGCCGGGATCGCGGTCACGCGCCAGGCTTTGGACCAGCAGCGCACCGAGGGGCAAGGGATCGTTGAGTTGTTGAGCAGAAGCTTGCCGGCAAACGCGCCGACACCGGGCCTGGGGGAGCGGCTCGATCTGCTCGCTTGACGGATACGAGGGAGGCGGCGGTGCCGTTGAGCCAGGGCCCACGGACAGTGCCATGGACCCTGGAACTGGCGTTTCGCGAACTGCGCCGGTCAGACCCCGCGCATCCCCTCTTCTTCGCCTTCGGCCATCTGGTGGTCGGGATTGCGGAAGCGGGAGGTCTCTGCGCTGAGTTCCTCGAAATCCTCATCCGGATGGAGAGCCTTGGCGCGCTCAAAGAGGACGGCCTCGGTCTCGATACGATCCGGGTCGGGCACACAGCAATCGACAGGGCAGTTGTCCTGACACGCCTCTTCGCCGTGGAAGCCCACGCACTCGGTGCAGAGATTGGGGTCGATCACATAGATGTCATCGCCTTCGCTGATAGCGTCGTTCGGGCACTCGGGCTCACATGCGCCGCAAGAGATGCACTCGTCGGTAATGATGGTGGCCATTCAATAACTCCGGTTTTTTCGCAGGTTTCAGTTCACACTCAGGATAACGATGTGTGGCCGCAACCCGCGCCCGATGCGTTCATAGCATTGCCGGGGGGGAGCAGGCAACCATCTCGTTTCATCTCTGCACCGCGGGTCGGTATTTCTCGCCGGGGGGCGTCGCGATGAGCCACCAAATCCGGCCGGGTTTCCGCAGGAATCGGTTATCTTGGGACAGGCTTGGCTCTTGCCGGATCAATTTGCCCCCTCCGGCGCCTCCGCATTTCGCCTCTCTTGCTTTGGATACTGCTTTTTCCGCTCTGCATCTTCCCGGTATGACGACCGTCGCACTGGCGCTCGCGATCCTGGCGTCGGCTTCCACCAAGGCGCAGTCCGTTGCTCCCGCCGCGGCCCAACCGGACGCGGAGGCGATGGTCCTGGCGCATGCCCCCGCTCCCGCCGGCGCTGACACTCTGACGCCGCCTGCCGTCCGGGGCGCGGTGGCCACCGCTGCGGATGGCGGGGCGATGGCTGCGCAGGCAGCGCCGCCGCCCTCTCCCTGGCGGATCTCCTATCTGCCGCCGAAGATCAGCCGCGGCAGTTTCGACTACCTGCCGGAGGTCCACTATTCCTCCCAGTCCGGGCCGACGATTGGCGGCGATCTGGTCTATACGTTGCCACCCTTCGGTGCCGTTCCTGCCGGGCGTCCGTCGGATCTGCGGGCCGAGGCGCGGGTTGGTTTCGATCGCCACTTCGCCTTCGCGCTGGTCTCGCGCATCTACTGGAGCGGCGATCGCTACTACTCGAAGGCGCGGGTGGACTACAGCGACCTGGAGCGGGCCTTTTACGGCATCGGGCCGGATGCGGCACGCACCGACCGCGAACTTTATCGCCCACGGGCTTTGCGCGCCTATGTCGAGATATTTCGGCACGCATGGCGCTCCCTCAAGGTGGGAGCCCGCGCCGAGTATGAATATACCCAGGCGCTCGGTGTACAGGCCGGCGGTCTGCTCGACACCCCTGCCGGGCTTGCCGCCATCGATCAGTCGATCATCGGCGCCGGCGTGGCGCTGGACTGGGACAGCCGGGATTGTGTCGATGATCCCGCCGCCGGCAGTCACCACCAGGCGTTTGTGATCCCCTTCACCGACGACATCGGCAGCCAGCGCTCTTTTACCAACTACAACGTGGACCTGCGCCACTACCTGCGCGTGGGGAGCAACCGCGTCGTCGCCCTGCAGGGGTTTCTGTATGGCGCGGCGGGGGATGCCCCCTTCTGGCGCCTGGCCACGCTCGGCGGGCGCGCGCACTCGCGGGCTTACTCCACCGGCCGCTACCGCGATCATCTGCTGGTCGCGGCGCAGGCGGAGTACCGCTTTCCCCTCTGGCATCGCCTGGGGGGGGTGGCGTTCGGCGGCGCGGCGGTGGTTGCACCCGATTTCGCCGCCCTCAACGGCTCCGATCTGCAGCCCACCATCGGCGCCGGGCTACGGCTGCGCTTCTCCCGCACGCGACGGTTGCCGCTGGCGTTTGATCTTGCTTATGGACGGGAGTCGACCCGGGCC
>JALXCG010000384.1 GCA_026991065.1 Gemmatimonadota bacterium
CGACCGCGTCGAAGAGGCGGCCGGCGCTGCTGGTGAGCGGTGTGTTGATCCCGCGCCGCAGAATCTCCAGAATGGCACCGGTGGGCCGCTCCTTCAGCCACGGCAATGGCGGAAGGGCGGCGCCGCAGGCGTGGTACAGATAGCTGAGCGCCATCCGCCACGGTTGGCGAATCGCCGCCTCACCGCCGGGCAGCGCCACACTCTCCAGATGCCCCAGGCGGGTGTAGCGAGCGGTATCCCCGGCGAGGATCTCGCCGCCCCAGAGGGTGCCGTCGCCGCCCAGGCCGGTGCCGTCCAGAATCAGCCCCACCACGGTGCCTTCCAGGCCCCACTCCGCCATCACCGCCACCAGGTGCGCGTGGTGGTGCTGAATCGCGATCCGCCGCCGGCCGGTTTGCGCCCGCGCCCAGGCGGTTGAGAGGTAGCGTGGATGGAGGTCATGGGCGATCAGCTCCGGCTCGCATTCGAAGAGCCGTTGCAGCGCCGTCGCGCTTTCGCGAAAGTGAGCGTGGGTGGCGGGGTTCTCCAGATCCCCGATGTGCGGCGAGAGAAACGCACGCTCCTGCTTGAGCAGGCAGAGCGTGTTCTTGAGTTCTGCGCCCACTGCCAGCACCGGCGGCTCGGTACGCTGCCGGGCGACACCGCCGGCGCCCCGCAGCAGCAGCGGCCGCGGTGCGTAGCCCCGGGCGCGGCGCAGGAAGCGGGTGGTGGAGTCGGTCTCCACCCGCACGACTGAATCATCGGTGCGGCGGAGAATCTCGCGGTCATGCAGCAGCCAGGCGTCGGCGATGCCGCGCAGGTGGCGCCGCGCTTCGGCGTTGCGCCGCGCGATCGGTTCCGCGCCGCGGTTGCCGCTGGTCATCACCAAGGCCTTCAGGCCGTGCTGCGCGGCGGCGTCGAAGAGCAGGTGGTGGAGCGGCGTGTAGGGCAGCATCACGCCGATCCTCCGCTGGCCCGGGGCGACCGCCGCGGCGAGGCGGGGCGGAGCCGTGCCGTCGGGCTGGCGCGGGTCGCGCCGTGGCAGGAGCACAATCGGTGCTTCGGCACTTTCCAGCAGCGCCGTGGCGGCCGGGTCGAGTGCTGCCAGTTCCGCCGCCGACTCCAGGTTTGCCACCATCAACGCCAGCGGTTTCGCCTCGCGTCCTTTGCGCTCCCGCAAGCGGACCACTGCCGCCTCCCGGTCGGCGCGCACCGCCAGGTGAAAGCCGCCGAGCCCCTTGATCGCAACAATCTTTCCGCGACTCAGCAGGTGTGCGCATTGGGTCAGCGCGCTCCACCCCCGCGCCACCGCTTGCTGCTCCGAATCGGTTGCCTCCAACTCCAGCCACACCTGCGGTCCGCAGCGCGGGCAAGCATTGGGCTGGGCGTGAAAGCGCCGGTTGCCCGGATCCTCATACTCGCGCCGGCACTCGGCGCACATCTCGAAGACCGCCATGCTGGTGGCGGGGCGGTCATAGGGAAGGCGGGCGATCAAGCTCCAGCGCGGGCCGCAGTTGGTGCAGTTGGTGAAGGGGTAACGGTAGCGCCGGTCGCGTGGGTCGCGAATCTCGCGCCGGCAGTCGGCGCAGGTGGCGACGTCGGCCGGCACGACGGTTGCCACCCCCGGTGTCTCCACACTCTCGCGGATGGCGAAGAGTTGGTCGCCGCGCGGCGCCATCGCGGCCTCGGTCACCGTCTCGATCGCCGCCAGGGGGGGCGCCTCGGAGTGCAGCCGGCGCCGGAACTCAGTCAGCGCCGCCGCCGCGCCCTCCACCTCGATCACCACCCCGGCGCTGGAGTTGAGGACCCAACCCGCCAAGCCCAGCCCGCTGGCCAGGCGGTGGACAAAAGGGCGAAAGCCGACGCCCTGAACCAGCCCACTCACCTCGAAGCGTTGCCGCATCCTCACCGGCGCGCCCGCAGCCAGTCATACCAGCGCTCCAGCCCTTCGCCGCTGGTTGCGGAGACCTCGACAAACTGCAGCCGGGGATTGCCGCGCAGGGCCGCCTCGCGACAGGTGTCGAGATCGAAATCGACGTAGGGCAGCAGGTCGATCTTGTTGATCACGCACAGATCCGCGGCGGCGAAGATCGTGGGGTATTTGGCCGGCTTGTCCGCGCCTTCGGTGGTGGAGAGGATCACCACCCGGGCCGCTTCGCCCAGGTCGAAGAGCGCCGGGCAGACCAGGTTGCCGACATTCTCGATCAGCAGCAGGCAGCCTTCGACCGGTTCCAGTTCAGCCACCGCCCGCTGGATCATCTCGGCGTCCAGGTGGCAGCCGTGACCGGTATTGACCTGCAGCACCGGTGCCCCGGTCGCGGCGATCCGCTCGGCGTCGTTCAGCGTCTGCTGATCCCCTTCGATCACCGCCAGCGGCCGCTCATCCCGCAGGTCGCGAATGGTGCGCTCCAGCAGTGTGGTTTTGCCCGCTCCGGGCGACGACATCAGGTTGATCGCTGCAATTCCCTTGGCGGCGAACCAGCCGCGATTGTGCGCCGCGGCCAGGTCGTTGCGGGCGAGAATATTCTGCTCCACCTGAACGATTCGCTGCGGGCTGTGCGCCGCGGCGCTGCCGCCGGGTTCCGGGCGCCCGGCCGAATGCGAATGGCCGGGATGGTGGGCGTGACCGTGGTGCTCCTGCTGCTCCGGCCCGTGGGGGTGCTCATGGGGATGCTCATGGGGAGGATGGTGCCCAGGGTTGTGCCCGTGATGATGCGGCCGCCCGGCGTCATGACGCAGCTCGGCCCGCTCCGGAACCTCGCCCGGCTTCTGATAGGTCACCGCTTCGGCCGGCTGTCCGCAACCGCAGCTATCGCACATTACTCACCCTCCAGCGCGCCCTCCGGCGCATCGTCCATGGCCAGCGAAGTCACCCGCAGTTCACGCCCCGAAACCAACTCGAGGCCCGGGGCCGCGCACTCCGGACAGACCGCCAGGAGAAACGGCAGCGCCACCTCGCGTCCGCAGGCCGCGCAGCGCCCGCGGCCCGGCACGCGCCGAATCACCAGCTCCGCCTCCGCCGCCGCTGTGTTCGCGCGCGCTGCTTCATAACAGAACCGCAGCGACTCGATCTCGACCCCCGCCAGTTCGCCGATCTCGGCGTGGATCGCGCGGATCACGGCCGGCCGATGGCGCGCGGCCTCGGTCGTGGCGATCTCGATCAGGCTCATCGCAATCGACATCTCGTGCATGGTGAACTCCGTCAGACGGGCACTATACATGAGGGCCGGGGTGACTTCGCGCTTGATCGAACAGGTGTGAGCGATTCGTCGCGGCAAGAAATGGAAAGAGCCCGGCTCTCTATTGCGAGCCCGGGCCTGCAACCGGTGCGTCGCCCGTTCCCGGGGCGGCGCTGCTTCCACTCTTGCGCCGAATCCACGGGCCGCAACGGCCGGTGGCCCTGGAGTTGGCCCCGTCACTGGAGAATATGATGTTCAGAATGCTCAATCCCGGCGGATGGTCGCTTGGGTCGACGCTGGTCGCCACATTTGTCGCGGTCCCCACTACCTTGCTGCTCACGGCGACCCCGGCGGCGGCGATCTCCGAAGTTCACGCCTATGGAATCTCTGAGTATGGAGATTCCCCCTATTGCGGCCCCGGTTTCTCTGATCACAGTGTCCATCTGGAGACGCTGGACTCGTTTCTGGAGACCTTCCGCGACTTGCAGGACGAGGGAGACTGGGATCAGATCACCGAATTGCACAACACGCAGGTGCACGGCAGCTACTTCACCGACGACTCGAAAGAGGACGACTGCAAGTGCTCCGACTATCAGCCGGATTGTTCCTGCATCGGCGCCGACGATGGGACCAATCTCGGCGCCGACGACGCCGATGTGATCTTCGTTCACACCCACGGCTATTCCAACCGAGGGTCCGACACGCCGTCCCGCACCGGGATTGTTGCCGGCAATATCAATACCGACTGCACGCCCACTACGGAGCACAACATGCAGTGGAACGGCGACCTCGATATTGCCGTGATCAAAGCGTGCCAGGCAGGGAGTTACGAGGTTGCGACGGCGGGCGGATTCTGGCACATGGTGGACAGCGACAGCCAGTTCCGCATGTGGAACAGCTTCCACGGAAACTCTTCATGCGGGAATCATGTCAAGAGATACGTGAAGAGGTACGCCGAAGATTCAATCTACAACGGTGTTGGCGAGAATTGGCTGGATGAAGCCTACGACTGGGATTGGGGAAGCAACAACGACGATTGTCCCACGTCGATCGTCTTCGGCTACAACCTGCATCAGTGCACCCTGATGTATGAAAACGGCGGCTGGAAAGATCGCAAGGACACCGGAAGCCGGGTGGAATGCTGGATCTGGTACGTCGGTGGCTGTGATCCGGCGGGGGGGATGGAGCTTCCCGACTGAATCGATCTTCTCCGCCTTTTGTCGACAGCTTTGCACAACACATTGTTCCGAGGACCTGATCATGAGTATTCGTTTCTCTATTGCCGCTTTTGTTCGCCACACGCTGATTGGGGCGATGGTCGCCGGGAGCAGCGCTCTGGCGCAGTCACCGGTTGATCTCCCCGTGGCCACCAATGGCTACGATGGATCTGCGTTGCAGCCGCTGAACCCCGCCGGGCTGCCCAGCATTATCGCTACCTGGGAGATCCTCGATCCCGACCGGATTTCGCAGTACCTGCTGCGGTCCGAAGCGCCGCTGGAGTATCAGGGGGTGCGGGCTCAGACGCGTTTGCTGTTCAGTAGCGCGGACTGGAATGTGGAGACCGATCCACTCGACGGTTCGCTCCTGGCGACTCGAAGTGACGCGGCCGCGGACGAGGTGCCCGGGGGAGCACTGGCGGAACTTGCCGCCCTGCCTCTGGCCGATCCGTTCGCCCTTGAGCTTGATGCTCGCGCGCGGTTGGAGCAGCTCGGTATTCCACCGGAGGAGATCGGCACGGTGGTGACGCGCCGGGTGCAGGTGCAGGGGGTTCTTGCTGACGGCGGAACCACCCGTAGCGTTGTCCATGCCCAGAAGGTGTTTCTCTCCCGCAGCATCAACGGTGTCGGGGTCGAAGGACATCGGGCGGTTCTTACCTACACCCCGGACGGCGTTTTTCGGCGCGCGCTTCTGCACTGGCCGCCGCTGGCTCAGGAGGGGCACCGGTTGCACACAACCATGAGTCGAGCGGAGATCATGGCGCGGGCGGAGCAGGCTGTCGCTGCGCGCGATGCCAACTTCGAGCAGGTGCGTTTGCGCTGGCGCCTCCTGCCCAGCCCGACCAGCAGTGGGGACGTGCGCTTGACTTTGATCGCGCAGGCTTCCTTCGACGAACTCTCCGCCGACGGCGCCCATCTCGGTGAGCGGGTCGTTCTGGATCTTGACCTGGAGGCCAGCGAATAGCCCACTCCGATCCCCGGGCATGAGCGTGACGCTCATGCCCGCACGGGGTTGCGGGCCGGAAAGCAAATCCGGGGTGGCGCGGCGCGCGCGGCTTGTGGAATCATGCGGGCCTCCCGGTGGTGCGCTGAAACCTGTCGCACTGTCAGGATTTCACCCGGCATCGATCTCGCCAAGGAGAAGCCATGAGGATTCCGCGCCGGCTGCTTTTCGCGCCGCTGGCTTTTGCGCTTTGGCTCTGCCCCTGGGCGCGCCGCGCGGCCGCCGCGCCGGCCGCGCCGCAGGGGGTCGTTACGCTTTTTCATGCCGGCAGCCTCAGCGTGCCCCTGGCGGCGATGGAGCGCGCCTTCGAAGCGCAATACCCCGCGGTCGATCTGCGCCGGGAGGCGTCCGGCAGCTCTGCCGCTGCCCGCAAGATCAGCGATCTCGGGAAACCCTGCGACCTCATGGCGGCCGCCGATTACCGCATCATCGACAAGCTGCTGCGCCCGGAGTTCACCGCGATCAACATCCACTTCGCCAGCAACCGGATGGTTCTCTGCTACACCGCCGAGAGCCGCTCGGCGGCGCGGATCGACGCACGCAACTGGATGGAGATTCTGCCGGACCCGAAGGTGCGCTGGGGCCACGCGGAACCCGATCTCGATCCTTGTGGCTACCGCGCGCTGATGGTGCTGCAACTGGCGGAAAACCACTATCAGCAACCGGGGCTCTATCGCCGGCTGATGGCGACCCGGCACCTGGCGAACGTGCGCCCGAAAGCGGTGGAGCTGGTCCCTTTGCTCGAAACCGGCAATCTGGACTACGCCTGGGAGTATCTCTCCGTGGCGGTGCAGCAC
>JALXCG010000385.1 GCA_026991065.1 Gemmatimonadota bacterium
CTCTGGTTGTCACCTGTCCCGGGGCGGGTATCGGGACTTCGCGCCGCTTGGCATCCACCTGTCCCGGGGCGGGTATGGGGGTTTCGCGCCGCTCCGCATCCACCTGTCCCGGGGCGGGTGCCGGGATCTCTCGCCGCCTCGGTTTCCACCTGTCCCGGGGCGGGTGCCGATTTGTGGTTCTTGGCGTGTCCCCCCATGCAACCGCCACCGATTCTGCTGCCGGCCATCGTCCAGCCTTTGGAACTTGCTTCCGGGAGGTTATTCTCTGGCAAGAATGGCCTTGACTGCTGCGCCGACAACGCGGCGCCGCCGGTCCGCGGAAGATTGCAGAGGTGTGGATTGAGAGGGTGTAGAGCCGGAGTTCGAGAGAGGCCGCTTGGCGTCGGGAAGTGGGTCGGGGGTAAGCAACTCGCACAGTACGGCAAAGTCCGGAGTGCAATCGAGAGAGTGCATTCAGTCCTCACGGATAGATCTGAATGTGCCCCGGGGGGCTGATGGGCGCGAGTGATCTCATGAATTCCGTGTGTGCCCTATGGTTGCTGGTGGAGCGAGGGGATTTCAGGCGCCTCGCGCAAGAACTTTGCGCTCTAGATCGAGTAGACCTTCCAGGGGAAGTGGATACTGAACTTGCCCTTCTTGACGCGCGCTTGGCAATCCACGGATCTGATCCGCACGTAGCGGAGGATGCATGCCTCTTGGCCTTGGGGGGAGCGATCCGGTTGGGGGATTCCGTCTTGATCGGCCGGTGCCGGAGTTTGCTGGCAGACTGGGCAATGCAGAATGGCCATTTCGACCGCGCATATGGCGAACTCTCACGCGCGAGATGTGAGGGGCCGCAGCCTGAGCAATGGATCAGAATTACGGCCAAGATGGCTCGATACAGTGCATTGGCGGGGAGGCTCACCACCTCCGCGAAGCTCCTTGAGGAGTTGCGGCAGCGGACCGGACCTGATCTCCGCATAGCGTCTTCCCTTCTTACGAACGCCCTCTTCATCGGCGACCCCGAAGCGATCAAGAAGCAGATTCGCCGCCTTCAGCGGCTCTCCGCGCCGACCGAGGCGCAACCTCGTTTCGCTTGCTCGCTGGCCCGCAGCGTGGCGCACCGGATCAGTGGCCGCCCCGACCTGGCGGCGAGGCAGGCCCGTGCCGCTTGCACGCTGAATGCGGAGGCGCTGCAGCACCCAGATTGTGACGCCGAAGCACGGCTGCGCCTGGTGGAGGCGTTGCTGGCCTCCGGCGCGCAGTTGGAACGCGCGCTGCGGCAGGTGGAGGAGCTGGTCGCGGAACTGGAGCGTGTGCGAAACCCGCTGATTCGGGCGGAGATTCATCGCGTCCACGGGGCCGCGCTGCGGCGCAATGGCGACCCCGAGGGATCGGATGCGGCATTCGAGGCGGCCTACGCCCTGACGGTGCGTCCCGATCTCCTGATCTATCGTTACTTCGCCCTGCGCGATCACGCCGAGTTCCTGCTCGAAGAGCTGGGCCGGCGCGATGGGGTGGAGGTGCTGCTGCGGCGGGTGCTCTCCGACATGCGCGCCTGCGTGCGGCGCTTCGACCACCCGGTCTTCGGCTGGAATCTGCGGATCCTGGAGACCCTGACCGCCTCGCGCCTGGTGCCGGACCCGGAGATCGCCGAGCTGGAGGAGTGCCGCGAAGCGCTGCGGGCGGCCCACGCGGCGGGCGAGATCTCCGCGCATCACCACACCACCTGGCAGGAGCGGCTGGAGGCGGAGTTG
>JALXCG010000386.1 GCA_026991065.1 Gemmatimonadota bacterium
CCGCACGCCTGCACCACTGTCGTTTCAGTCGCCTCGAAGAGCGCTCGGGCGGCCCTGGAGCCGTGAATCATGAGCGGTGTCGGTGGCACCTCTGCGTCGAAACCGCTGCGAACGCCGTTTTCCTCCCGGCCATTCCCACCGCACTTCTCCCGTGCCGGCCAGGTGGTGCCGAGGGCCGCGCTCTCTGCCCGCGCGGTCAATTGAGTTGCCAGCGCCGTCGCCAACGCGTGGGTTCCAGCCAGAACCAGCGGTCCTGTCGCGCTCTTCGGCTCCGCCTCCGCCGCTGCCGTCGCCCGCGTCCACACCCGCAACGCCGCCCCGACGATCCGCTCCAGATCTCCCTGCGACTCCGCATCGCAGACCGGCAGCCGGTGCCGGCGTCGCCAGGCGCGCTCCAAACGCCGCTCCAACTCGTGCCCGCGCACCGTGGCGATCCGCGTCCGCTCCGGGTCGAGCGTTGTTCCGCAAGCAGCCGAGTGGATCTGATAGAGCAGTGACGCATGCGGCAGTGGCAACGGCGCCCCTCCCCGCATCTGCACCCCGTCGCTGGTGGTAAACCCCGCCTGCGGCGCGGCCGGTGCCCACAGCGAACAGGCGTCGCTGATTCCGTGATGCACCCCGAGAATCGCCGCCGCCGGCCAGCCCTGGAGATTGGGCGTCGCACCAATCAGAAACAGTTCCACCCCGCGATCCCGAAAAGCCCGCGCCCGCATACCGAAGAGGCGCAAGGCATCATCCTCATCCAGATCGGCCGAGGCCCAAACCTCTCCATCGCCCTCTGCCGCCCCCTCGGCCCCCCCATCCGGCGCGATGTGGATGGTCATGGCACCGGCATCGCCGCAGCCCACCAGGCTGGCGGCCATGCTGATGCCCTCCAGCAGGTCGGAGGAGAGAATCGCGATTCTTGGCAACAAACGAGCAGTCCTCAATTCAGAGCCCATGGCCAGCGCGATGCCCGGCACCGCGATCCATGCCGCAAAGGACGCCACGTCGCGCCCGCATTGTCTATTCTATCCCCATCTCCTCCGGATTTCCTCACTCGCCCCCGCATTCGCCACTCCCCTTCCGCGCTCCACCCCGGAGTTCACCGCATGAGTTCATCCTTCGGGCACACCTTCCGCATCACCACCTGGGGGGAATCCCACGGCGCCGCGGTCGGCGTCACCATCGATGGTTGCCCCGCCGGGCTCCACCTCGAACCCGCCCTCATCCAGGCCGACCTCGATCGCCGCCGTCCCGGCCAGGGCCGCCTCACCTCTCCGCGCCAAGAGCAGGACCGCGTCGAGATCCTCTCCGGCATCTTCGCCGGCCGCACCCTCGGAACGCCGATCCAACTGCTGATCCGCAACCGCGACCCTCGCCCCGGCGCCTACGACGCGCTGCGCGACCTCTATCGTCCCTCGCACGCCGACTTCACCTACGACGCCAAATATGGTCACCGCGACTGGCGTGGCGGCGGCCGCGCATCCGCCCGCGAAACCGCCGCCCGCGTGGCCGCCGGAGCCATCGCCAAGGCGCTCCTGCGGAACCTCTGCGGTTGCGAGATCATGGCCTGGGTGGCATCGATCCACAGCATCGATCTGCCCGCCGCCGTGGCCATCGACCCCGCCGATCCCACCGTCCCCGCCGCGCTCAATGCCGCGGCCATCGAAGCCAGCCCGGTCCGCTGCCCCGATCCCGCCACCTCTGCCCGCATGATCGCCGCCATCGACGCCGCCCGCACCCGCGGAGACTCT
>JALXCG010000387.1 GCA_026991065.1 Gemmatimonadota bacterium
GCCGAGCCCACATCCTTGCGCAGGTGCGGCAAGCTCTTGGCGACACGGGGCGCCTGCGGGTTCTGTTGCACTCGATCGCGCTCGGCAACCTCAAGCCGTTGGCGGGCTGGAGCGGTGGCGAGCGGCGCAAGGCGACGGTGATGCGGCTGGCGCGGGAGTTGAACCAGCCGACCGAGGCCGTGGAAGTCGCCATCGCCCGCCTCTCCGGCGGCGGCGGCGATCTGCTCCACGGCCTCGCGCCGGCGCCCGACTACGGGCGTCACCGGCTGGCGGAGGAAGACTTTGCGGCAACGATCCACAACATGGGCACGAATCTCGTGGCCTGGGTCCAGGATGCGCTCGAGGCGGGGCTCTTCGCCGATGACGCCCGCATTCTGGGCCTGACCAGCGAGGGCAACACCACCGCCTGGCGCGGCTACGCGGCCATCGCCGCGGCCAAGGTCACCCTGGAATCACTCTCGCGGTCGATGGCCCTGGAGTTCGCGCCTTTCGGCTTGCGCTCCAATGTCATCCAGGCGGGGATCAGTGAGACGCCGGCGTCGGCGCTGATTCCCGGCATCGAAAAGATGAAGGCGCAGGCCCGCTTGCGCAATCCCTTCGGCCGGTTGACCACGCCGGAAGATGTGGCCAACCTGGTATTCCTGCTCTGTCAGGATGAGGCCGCCTGGGTCAACGGCAGCATCATTCGGGTCGATGGTGGCGAGCACATCTCCGGAGGGAACTACTGATGCTCTTTCTGCATGGAGTCGGCCACGCCCACCCGCAAAACGAGATCAGCAACACCTTTCTGGAGGAGTTGGAGATCGGCACCAGCGACGCCTGGATTGTGGAGCGCACCGGGATCCACAGTCGGCGCACAGTGTTGCCGCTCGACTACATTCGCACCACCGGCAACGCCGATGTGCGCGCGGCGGATGAAGCGGCGGTTTGCAGCAACGCCGAGCTGGCGGCGCGCGCCGCGCTCATGGCGCTGGAGCGTTCCGGCGTCGCCCGGGACCAGATCGGCATGGTGATTTCCGGCGGCAGTCTCTGCTCCTATGCGTCGCCGGCCGAAGCTTGCTTGATCGCCGCCGCGCTCGACCTTGACGTGCCCGCGTTCGATCTGCGCTCCGCCTGCACCAGTTTCGGACTTGCCCTCCACTGGCTCTCTCTGATGCGGGCGGATGCGCTGCCGCGTTTCGTAATGGTCGCCATGCCGGAGACGCTGACCCGCGGGGTCGATTACCGCGATCGCAACGCCGCGGTGCTGTGGGGGGATGGCGCGGCCGCGGCGGTTCTCTCCACGGCGGAGTTGGGGCCGGCATGGATCCAGTTGACCCGTTTCGCCTCGCGCCCGAGCGGCTGGGACAAAGTGGTGGTTCCCTATGGCGGCCATTTTGCTCAGAATGGAGCCACCGTTCAGACCTTCGCCATCAAGCGCACCTGCAAGGTGCTGCGCGGGCTGCGCAGCGAGCTTGGCGACAATGCCGGGCGCCGCTTCCACTTCATTGGGCACCAGGCGAATCTGCTGATGCTCAACAGCGTCTGTCAGCGTTGCGAGATCGCGCCGGAGCGTCACCACAGCAATGTCGCGCGCTTCGGCAACACGGCAACCGCCGGTTCCCCTTCGGTCCTGAGCGAGTGCTGGGATCAGTTCCGCGCCGGCGATGATGTGGCCCTGGTCGGCGTGGGATCCGGCTTGAGTTGGAGCGGTGCGACCATCCGCTTCGGGGTCTGATGACGATGCTTGACT
>JALXCG010000388.1 GCA_026991065.1 Gemmatimonadota bacterium
CGCCGGTCACCCCCCCCCACCATCGAAAAAGCGCGGACAGATTCCGCAGCAAGGCATGGGAACTGGTGTGTGGATGGCGGCGGTGGCGTGACACCAGACATTGGAGCGGCCGGTTGGCAACGACAGTTTGTGGAATCGCCCGGTGTAACCTGGTTCAGCCGTGCCGGCGCGCGACAGGCGGGGTGGAGCCGAACGCAACCGCGACGTTCCAACCGGCGGATTCGGCGAGAGGGGAGTGGGCGAATGAGCAGGCTGCGCCGATGCGGACGGCGCCGGGTCTTGGAAGACACAAGACTGGAGCAGACAGAAAGAAATCGGGGCACCGTGACCTCGAAACCATCGGCGGCGACAGCGGAATGTGAACCCGCCCCCTCTCTCTCCTGACAGCAGGGTGTCAGGAGGGGGGTGCTACGGTCTCTGCGTCAACCATCACCCTTTGCAGGAGGTTCGAGAATGCAACCAAAAAAGTTCGCGCCGATCGTCATCACCGAGAAGTTGCAGGAGGTCAAGGCCTACTACGTTGAGCATTTCGGCTTTTCGGTCGACGTGGAAAACGATCAGTATCTGGGGCTGAAGGCGGCCGGCGACGCGGGGATCGAACTCAGTTTCATGGTTCCGGAGGGCGAGACGCTGCAACGATTCCAGGGGCACGGGCTGATCCACTGCTTCGAGGTGGACGATGTGGACGCGGAGTATGCGCGACTGCAAAAACGGGGGCTGGTCATGGTGCAGCCGCCGCAGGATAATCCGTGGGGAGATCGCAGCACCATCACGGTGGACCCCGTCGGGGTCAACATCTACATCTACAAGCCACTTCCCGCCGCAAACGCCTGATCCGGCGGGGCAAGCCCCGGAGTCAATCGCCGCATGCGCCGTGCCGACCGCCTGTTTCAGATCATTCAGATTCTTCGCCTGCGGTCGGTGACCACCGCCGCGCATCTGGCGGCGGAGCTGGAGGTTTCAGAGCGCACCATCTACCGCGATATCCGCGACCTGCTCTGCTCCGGTGTGCCGATCGAGGGCGAGGCGGGCGTGGGCTACGCGCTGCGCCGGGAGTTCGATCTGCCGCCGCTGATGTTCACGGAGGATGAGATCGAGGCGCTGGTGCTCGGGGGCCGGGTGGTGAGCGAATGGGCCGATCGGGAGTTGCAGCGAGCGGCCGGCAACGCCTTGCGGAAGATCGAAACGGTGCTGCCCGAGCGGCTGCGGGCACAGTTGCAAAACGCGGCGGTTCTCGCGCACAATTTCCACCGCTCGGCCGAGACCACGGCGCGGCTGCTGCCGCTGCGGCGGGCGATCGGCGGGCGCAACAAGGTTCTTCTGCGCTATGAACGGCTCGATGGGGCGGTTTCGGAGCGCACCGTTTGCCCGCTCTGCCTGACCTTCATGGGGGAGCACTGGTTGCTGGCGGGATGGTGCGAGCTGCGCGACGATTTTCGCAGCTTTCGGGTGGACCGAATCCGCGCGCTGAACACCCTGGCGGAGAGATTCGAAGCGCGGCCGGGGCGCCGGCTGGAGGATTTTCTGGCGCGGGTGCGGGCAGGCTTCTAGCTCGGGCTAACGTGTCTCTCCCCTCTCTTCCGCCTCTCGCGCCTCCCGCTCCGCCAGCACCCCCGTGCAGCAACTGTGCGCCTCTTCGATCGTCATGCCGTGCCGCCAGAGCCGCTTCCAGCGGCCTTCCGGAATCTCCCGCTCTTGTGTCATCTGCTACACCAATTGCGCAAGCAGCG
>JALXCG010000389.1 GCA_026991065.1 Gemmatimonadota bacterium
TCCCTGGGGCAGGCCCGACATGGCCCTCTTCCTTTTCACGCGCGCCATCCTGAATGGAGAGCCGATCCAGGTTTTCAACCACGGCAAGATGTTGCGGGATTTTACCTATATCGACGACATCATCGAGGGCGTGTTCCGCCTCCTGACCCGCCCGGCCAGCCCCAACCCCGACTGGGACGGGGCTTCGCCGGACCCGGCCACCTCCAAAGCCCCCTACCGCCTCTACAATATCGGCAACAACAATCCGACGACTCTGCTGGACTTTATCGCCGCGATCGAAGCAGCTCTCGGCATAAAGGCCGAAAAGGAGTTCCAGGAGATACAGCCGGGAGATGTTCCCGCGACCTGCGCGGATGTCGATGACTTGATGGGCGATGTGGGTTTCAAACCGAGCACGAGCGTGCAGGAGGGGATCGCGCGGTTTGTGGAGTGGTACCTGGAGTACTACGGGCAATCACCGGTCGGGAGCGGCGCCTGACCGCCTTCCGGCGGAGCCGACGCCTTGATCTCGCAATCGACGGGGATCGAAAGTCAATGCGCGACAGGCTCCTAGTTCCGGAAAGCTCCGAAGCGTGCCTGGGCTTCGAACCCGGGATTGAATGCCAGGGGTTCCATGCCGCCCTTTTCAATCGCGCCGATGTCGGGGCCGCCCGGGCAGTCCCGGTCGTTGATGCCGGGAATCAGCACCCCGGCATTGAGCAGCGGGTGGCCGTCGACCAGCGAGAAATCTCCGTCGTGCGCGGCGGTAAAGAGCGGCACCTCTTCGTAACCGTGGATCTCATGCGCGGTGGCGTCCGCGAAATCTGTCACATGTTCGTAGCGGGTATTGAGCCATTTGACAATATAACCGCTGCCGGTTGTATGGGAACTCCACATGTCGTCATAATCCAGGTCGACCACTCCCAGCGTCTCCGTGGGCATGTACTCCAGAGCGTAGCGGCGCCCCCAATAAATGTTGTTGCGAGAGATCAGTCCGCCCATTGGATCGGGAGGTGCGAGCGGTTGCGCATCGTCGGCCTCTTCGTTGGGAACTGTTGTCGTGTGGTAGATGAGCATCCACCCTTCGGGACTGTTGTTGATTTTGAAGGCGTGATCCTTGAATCCGATCAGCAGATTCCGCACGACCCACACCGGACCGACTTCCACCGGGGAGAGAGAAACCGCGTTATGGGAGCCGATCGACACATTGCCCCAGATGCGCTGGTTGACGCAAGCGCCTTCCGGTTCGAATCCGTCGTCGCCTGAATTCAGTATCAGGTTGTCATGGACATCGGTCTCGCTGGCAATGTCCCAATCCGCATCACCCCAGCGCCCCAGGTAGATTCCATTGAAAACACCCTGGACCAGATTCCCGCGCACGACGTTTCCCCAACCGCCACCGACATTGATGCCGGTCTGCTCCGGGGTGTGCCACTTGACCGAACGCCAGGGCCAATTGTAGACGCTGGTATCTCGAATCCAGTTGTTTTCCACGACGTTCTCGGAACTCCGGTAGCGCAGTCGAATCCCACCGCCGGTGTGGTGGATGTAGTTGTGACGAATCCAGACAGCGTGCGAATCGTAAAGGTCGAGGGCGACCCCGCCGAAATAGCGCACGCGAAACCCTTCGATCACGATGTTCTCGACCTCGTTCAGCACGAAGGCCCGATCCAGAGTGGCGCAGTGAATCACGCTGTTCGCGGGGTTGCCGCGATCAGGAAGTCGCAGGTAGAGACGCGCCTCGTCTT
>JALXCG010000390.1 GCA_026991065.1 Gemmatimonadota bacterium
GCTTGCAGCAGGGCCCGCGGGCGAGCAGTGTGCGGGCTTCGGGAGCGATGATCAGGTCGTGGTCGTGAGCGGCCAGCAGCGGGCGGCCGTGGAGCAGAAAACGCACCGGAAAGGAGCCGATCTGGCCGCGCGCCCGCCCGGCGACCTCCAGCACCGAACTGATGCTGGTGCCGGCCGGATTGCGACGATACTGCCACTCCCAGAACTCGGGGTTGCCCCAGGGGCCGGGGCGGTCGCTGAACAGCTCCTGCAGCGCGCGCCTGTCCCGGGGCGTGTAGACGCGGACGCGGCGCGCCTCATCCAGCGTCAGCTCATAGCCGGCGAGCCTGGCGCTGTACTCGATCCGGTGCGCTTCGCGGCGCGCGAGTCCGGGGCGGCTGGAGAGCGCTGGGTGGTTCATGAGGCGCCGCCGGCGGAGGGTGGGGGAGCGGACCAGACACCCAGGATGCGGGCCACCGGCTGAGGGCCGCGGGTGAGCAGGATCTCGGCGGAACGCGTCTGCCCGCCGCCGGGCAGCGCTGTGGGGAGTGCCGGCGCGAGCCAGGTGAGCAGGTCGAGTTGGTCACCGAGGTAGGTGGGGCGCAGATAGGTGAGGTCGAGCGAAAGGACACGCAGCGCGGGCGGTGGGGGGGCGTCGGGCCACGCGGAGTGCACGGCCGCCATGGCAAAAGCGGCGTAGCGGGTGTTGTTGACGTGCCCCAGCGAGTCCAGGTCACGGGCCACGATCCGACGGGTGCCGACCCGCGTCGGGGGAGTGGTGGGCAGCGCGGGGGCGACCCCCAGTCGCGGTGGGTGATTGGAGCGCGGCGCCGCGGCGTCGACTGTTGCCGCGGCTGCGCTGCCCGGTTGGTCGCCGCTGCCGCGCAGTGGACGGCCGCTGGCGCGGTCCACCAGAATCCATTCGGTGCGGGCGCTCGCCAGCAGTTGCTCCCCCGGGCTCAGCAGGATGCGGTATTCGCGTTCGGAGCGGGCCGGACCGCGAGTGCGACACACGGTTCGGATCCGCGCCCGGGCCTGTTTCGCGGTGGAGTGGGGCGGTGCGAAGCAATGCAGGGCGGTGCGCCGGATCCACCAGGCGAGATCGTGGGAGCGATACCATTCGCTGCTGAAGCCGCAGGCTTGCGAGGCTTCGATGGCGGCCTGCTGCAGGAGTTCGAGCAGTCGTTCGGGGGTGGCCGCCGGCGGCGGTGCCAGGAGCAGAGGCTGATGGCTCTCAAAGTCTCCGGCCGCGGCCAGCGCCGCCTGCATGGCGCGCGCGATCCGCAGCCGCTCCGGGTGGCCACGGGGAGCACCGGCGGAGAGCGCGGAGATGGGAACGGGTGGGGGCGTCCGAAGGTTCAGGCGAGCCTCCATGCCGCGTAGTCGGCGGCGGCTCCCGTGACGTCTCATCGCGAGAGCCATTTTGTTGACCGGTTGGGAAAAGACGCACGCGACCGGATGGCCATTCCAGCGGTGCGCATCCCATGCTGAAGAGAGTGTATTGTGCGATCGAAGAGAAAGCGAGAAAAAAAGAGCGATGATTGACGCGATAAACAATTTTTTTGGCTGCGGCGCCTAGGAGCCTGTCGCGCATTGGCTTTCGAGTCTCGTGTTCGGGCCTGTTTCGAGATCAAGGCGCTGAGTCCGCAGGAAGGCTGGTTGCCTTTCAAGGACTTAGAAACGCAGAGATCGGAGCAGGAACGAGTGCGGGGCGAAGTGAAGACAATGCGCGACAGGCTCCTAGTAGC
>JALXCG010000391.1 GCA_026991065.1 Gemmatimonadota bacterium
CCCAAGCTCCTCGCCGAGGCCGCCGAGCGACCGCAGGTGGCGACCGCGGGGGCTGAAGAACTCAACCCGGTGCCGCCAGGCGTCGCACACAGCGATGCGGCCATCCGCGGCCTGCGCCACGGCGACCGGGGCGGCGAAGGTCCAGCCGGCCAGTTCCGATTCCGCCAGGTGGGGGTGGGGCCAGCCGGCGGTGTCGAGGAGATGGACCCGCTGCTGTTGGGTTGCGCAAACCAGGATGGTGCCGCCGTGCCCCGGGGCGAGGCCGCGGGCTTCGAGCAGCGCGCCGCGGGGCAGGCCGCGCGCATCCCCCCGGTAGTTGCCGCGGGCGTCGTAGCGATGCAGCGCATCGGCGCCGCTGTTCAGCACCCAGATGTCGCCATTTCCGGCCACGGCGACGCTGGTTGGGAACTGAAGCTGCACCCGTCCCTCGGCGGCGTGGTGAATTCGCCGCCGCACCCGACCATCCCTGGCGAGGAGCAGAATCCGGTGCTTGCCGCTGTCCGCGACCACCAGGTGCCCGCCGCTGCCGCACGCAACTCCGTGTGGAGACGCCAGATGCGCTCGCTGAAAGAGAAACCCGTCGCCCAGCAGCGGCAGGCTCGAATGCAGCTTGTGCAGATCAGTGACTGCGTAGCGGACCCACCACACACGGGGGATGCGCAGCGCCAACGACCGCAGTCGAGGAGGCGCCCAGGCGGTCAGGGGCCACTCGCCCAGATGGCGCCGCACCAGCCCGAAGCGGAGTTCGCCTTGCTCCCGGATCAGATGCAGAACGTGGTGAGGCTTCATATTCACGTGGGGTGGCGCAAGTTGTGTGCCGATCCGGTCGGCGTTGCGCGACCGGTGTTCGCAATCGGCGCTGTCGGATTCTCTTACGTCCTTTCCCGTCTCTTGTATGGAGTTTCTTACACCGCGAGGGGGCGGTTTGAAGAGGTGCGAATTCAGGGCTGAGTATTTTTCTTTCGCAGGGTATTGGCAAATTGAGGTTGCGCCGTTACGATGACGAGACCCTACGATTGTGCGAGATCAACTGTCGAGTAGACTCCTGCGGTCGTAGGAATCTCTGGTCATGTTTCATGGCTGCCCCATCTTCTCAATCCCCGCCGCTTCGTGACGAGGCGAGCCATTGCCAGGAATCGAATGCCGAGACGTATCTTTGGAATCGCTGCCGCTGCCACGGTGCGTGAACGCCGCCCGGGCCGCGGGTGGTTCGCCGCCGCGCTGAGTGGAACTGCACTTCTATTGGCGATCAGCGCAATACTGATGCGACCGGGTGGGGCGCGGGCGCAGGAGAGCCAAACAGCCAGCCCCACCTTCGATGAGAAGCTCGGCGAGATCGTTCCGGGTGACATCGAAGTGATTCTGGATAACGGCAGCAGGGCGCGCCTGGCCGATCTGATCGACCGCCCGACCATTCTGTCGATGGTTTACTATGAATGCCCCGGGCTTTGCACCCCGCTGCTCAACGAAATCTGCGATGTGCTGGGCAAGAGTGACCTCGACCCCGACCGGGAGCCGTTTCAGTTGCTCACGGTGAGTTTCGAGCCGCGCGATACTCCGGCCACGGCGCGCGCTAAGCGGGACAACTACGCGGCCCTGTTGAGCCGGCCTCTGCCGCGCGATACCTGGCGCTTCTGCACTGCCGATGCGGCCAACATTCAGCGTCTGACCGGGGCGGTGGGCTTTACCTACAAGCGGGTCGGCGAAGACTACATTCACCCCGGCGGAATTGTCATTCTGTCGCCGACCCGCAAGGTCGTGCGCTACTTCTACGGCACCGAATTTCTGCCCTTCGACTTCAAGATGGGGGTGATCGAGGCGGCGCGCGAAAATGTGCTGCCGACAACCGCGCGCGTGTTGCGTTTCTGTTACAGCTTCGATCCGGCGGCGCGCGGCTATGTATTCAACCTGACCCGCGTGGTGGCGTTCGTGATGCTTTTCTCGGCGGCTTTTGCCGTGGGGGTTCTTCTTTTGGTTACCCGGCGACCGCGCCGGCGGGAGACTTGATCCAATGCTTGCTGTCGATACACCCGGCTCCGTGCGACCGTCGCCCAGCTTTCTGCAAGATGCAGGGGGGCGGTCGGGGATCGGCGCCTGGATATTCAGCACCGACCACAAGCGCATCGGCCTGATGTATGCGGCGGCGATGTTCACCTTTTTCATCGTCGGCATGTGCCTGGGGCTGACCATGCGCCTGGAACTGATGTTTCCGGGCGAGCAGTTTATCAGCGCCGCGGCCTACAACCGCATCTTCACTCTGCATGGCGTGATTATGGTGTTTCTCTTTATCGTTCCGGGCATTCCGGCGGTATTGGGAAATTTCATGCTGCCGCTACAGCTCGGCGCAGAGGATGTCTCCTTCCCGCGGCTGAACCTGGCCAGTTGGTGGATCTACATGATCGGCGCCGCGATGGCCCTCGCCTCGCTGGTGGTCGCCGGCGGCGTTCCGGACACCGGCTGGACCTTCTATGCGCCCTATAGCGTGCGCACCGACAGCAGCGTATCTCTCGCCGTGATGGCGGCATTTGTGCTCGGCTTCTCCTCGATCCTCACCGGCTTGAACTTCATCACCACGATCCATCGCATGCGCGCCAAAGGGATGACCTTCTTTCGCATGCCGCTTTTCTGCTGGGGGCTCTACGCCACCGCCTGGATCCAGGTGATCGCCACGCCGGTGGTGGGCATCACCCTGGTGCTGCTGATGCTGGAGCGCACCCTGGGCATCGGCTTCTTCGACCCCGGCAAGGGCGGCGATCCGATTCTCTACCAGCACCTTTTCTGGATCTACTCCCACCCGGTGGTCTATGTCATGATCCTGCCGGCCATGGGGATCATCTCGGAGATCCTGCCGGCATTCGCCCGGCGCACGATCTTCGGCTACAAGGCGATCGCCATGTCTTCCATGGCCATTGCCGCGGTCGGCTACCTTGTGTGGGGGCACCACATGTTCACCGCGGGCATGTCGGACACCGCGCGCTGGGTCTTCAGCCTGCTCACCTTTCTGGTGGCGATCCCCACCGGCATCAAAGTCTTCAACTGGCTGGCGACACTTTATAAGGGGTCGATCGAGCTGTCGGTGCCGATGCTCTACGCCTTTGCCTTTATCTTCCTCTTCAGCATCGGCGGCTTGACCGGCATGGTCAACGGTGCGCTCTCCACCGACATCCACGTGCATGATACCGCCTATGTGGTTGGGCATTTCCACTACACCATGTTCGGCGGGGCCGGCATCGGCTTTTTTGCCGGGCTGCACTACTGGTTCCCAAAGATCACCGGGCGCATGTACAACGACCGGCGGGCGAAGATAGCCCTGGGGCTGATCTTTGTCGGCTTCAACCTGCTCTACTTCTCCATGCTGATCATGGGAATCCTGGGCATGCCGCGGCGCTACGCTGACTACCTGCCGGAGTTTCAGCCCTTCCACATGGCTTCGACCATCGGCGCTCTCATCCTGGTGCCAGGGCTCCTGCTGATGCTGTGGAATCTGTTGCACAGTGCGCGCACCGGGGCTCCGGCCGGCCCCAACCCCTGGCGCGCGACCACGCTGGAGTGGCAAACCGCTTCGCCGCCGCCGCTGCTCAATTTCGAGGTCGCTCCGGAGGTCACCACCGGCCCCTACGACTTCACCCACGATCCGCTTCTTCAGGAGAACCCAGCATGAGTGTCGCCAATGCCGCCGGCATGACGCTCCCCGCCGGAAGCGCCGTGGATCCCGCCGCGGATCCCGCCGCCGCCCACGGCGCCGCCCACCACCAGGACTACGAGGGCGACAAGACGGGGATGTGGCTCTTTCTCTTTACCGAGTTCGCCCTCTTTGCCGCCCTCTTTGTGATCTATGGTGTCTACCGCATCATCTACACGCCGGAATTCCACCATGCAGCGGCCAATCTGAATGTTGCCGCCGGGGTCACCAACACGGTGATTCTGCTCACCAGCAGCTTGACCATGGTGCTGGCGGTCAACGCCCTGCAGCGGGGCGAGAACCGCCGTTCAATGGCGCTGCTCTGGGCCACCATGGCGCTGGCGCTGGCGTTCATGGTGATCAAGTATTTCGAGTGGGGTGCCAAATTCGAGCACGGCCTCTATCCCGGATCGGAGCATCTGCTGGCGATGGATGGCGGTGAAATCGTCTTTTTCGGGCTCTATTTCGTCATGACCGGCCTGCACGGGATCCACGTTCTGCTCGGGGTGGGCGCCATGCTCTTCCTGCTGCCGCGGATCAAGAGTGGCCGCCAGAGTGCCACCAACTACACACTCACGGAGAACGTCGGCCTCTACTGGCACCTGGTCGATGTGATCTGGATCTTCCTCTTGCCGCTTTTTTATCTCACCAACTGAGTGCGACGGCAACGGAACCCGGGAGAAACAGGAATCATGGCCAACCAAGCCAACCAACAGGAACAGGCGGCGCGCCCGGAGGGGGCGGCGGGCACTGCTTCGGGCAACGCCACGGACAACATCACCGGCCCCGCCACGGGCAACGCCGCGGCGGCGGTTCACCATCTGCTGCCGGACAGTCTCTTTGTCGCCGTATGGGGCGCGCTGGTTGTGCTCACCGCGATCACCAGCGGTGCCTCGGTCTGGTTTCCCGGCACCGTCGGGCACACCGTGGCGCTCATCGTTACACCCCTCAAAGCCGCCCTGGTGCTCACCTTCTTCATGCACCTCAAATATGAATCCGTCGGCTTTCGCGCCATGCTTTTTGCCACCCTCGGCATCGTGGTCGTTTTCCTCGGGCTGACCTATATGGACTATCTCTACCGCTGAGGCCACCCATGATTCAGGCATCGAGTTATGCCGGCGTTGTTGATGACGCCTTTATCTTTATTCTGGGCACCAGCATCGTGCTGCTCATCGGAGTCACGCTGACGATGCTCTTTTTCGCCTTTCGCTACAGCCGCGCGCGCAACCCGGTCGCCGCCCAGATCGAAGGCAACATGGTTCTGGAGACCATCTGGACGGTGATCCCCACCGGTCTGGTGCTGATGATGTTCTGGTATGGCTGGACCGGCTTTCGCATCATGCGCGATGTCCCCGAGGGGGCGATGGAGATCGAAGCGATCGGCCGCATGTGGTCCTGGGCATTCCGCTATCCGGATGGCCACACCAGCGACGAACTGGTGGTGCCGCTGCACCAGCCGGTGCGCCTCACCCTCACCTCCGAAGATGTGATCCACAGTTTCTACGTGCCGGCCTTCCGCATCAAAGAGGATGTGATGCCGGTGGCGCGTCCGGAAAACCGCAACCATCTCTGGTTCCAGGCGGAAAAGACCGGCGAATTCAACGTGCTCTGCGCCGAGTACTGTGGTGAGCGCCATTCCAAGATGCTCTCCAAGGTCCGCGTGCTGCCGCAGGAGGAGTATGACAACTGGCTCGCGGCGGCCGCCGTGACCCAGGTCGACATTCTCAAACTCAAGGGCTGCACCGCCTGCCACAGCCTGGATGGCAGCCGCATTGTCGGCCCCTCTTTCCGCGGCATCTTCGGCAGCACCGAGACGGTGGTCAGCGGCGGCACCGAGCACCAGGTGGTGGTGGACGCGGAGTATGTCCGCAAGTCACTGGCCGAGCCGCTGGCCGATGTGGTCAAAGGTTACCCGCCGGCCATGCCGCCGCAGCAGCTCACCGACGACGAGATCGCGGCGGTGATTGCCCGCTTGCAGGAGTTGCGCTAAACTAGACCTTTTTGTTCAGGAATTCCGCGGCTCGCTGCGCGCCCCCGCGTTTGCGCCGCGCCCGCGTCATCTCCGCCCAGTTGGAAAGCACCCATGAAAAAGAGCACTTTTCTCGCCGCCCGTGCCGCGCTGATCGCCTGCGGCTCCTCTCTCATCCTCTCCGCTTCAGCCGCCGCCGCGCCGGCCGCCCCCGCCGCGGCCGCGGCCGCCACCGAAGCCAAAGCACTCATGACGCAGCACATCTGCTTCACCTGTCACACCATCGACGGCACCAGCAAAATCAACGGCGCCGACGCCCTCGGCCCCACGCTCAAAGGGATCTACGGAACCACCGAGACCGTCCTGACCGACGGCAAAGAGCGTGAAGTGAAGGTGGACGACGCCTACCTGACCAAGTCGATCCGCGAGCCGATGGCCGACATCGTCAAGGGGCGCCTGCCGGTGATGGTGCTCCCGCCGCCCGCCCTCACCGATGC
>JALXCG010000392.1 GCA_026991065.1 Gemmatimonadota bacterium
GAGAAAGATCTCTCTGACCGCCGTGTCGATATCCGCAAGCGGCCCCCAGAGCACAATCAGCGCATCGTCGCCGGTGGCGTCCAGCGCGGTTCGTACCTGCCGCCATTCACTGCTTTCCAGACCGTAGCCGGGGATGTCGGAGTGGATCAGGAAGGGGCGTCCGGTCAGGCAGGCGATCACCCGCACCCGGTCCACCAATTCACTGGCGAACGTGACTCCCGGCTGAGTGCGCCGCGTCAGCAGCCCGGCGAAACCGGGAAGACGCAGAGCGCGAACCTCTTCCTTCGCCTCCAGCGCTTGCCGCAGCGGCGCGAATGCGCAGCGCCGCAGCAACCGGGTGGCGTCGATCACCAGTGGTGAGGCCTCGGCCGGTTCTCCCGCCGCCGGTAGCGCCAGCATCTCCGCCGTGACGCCGCGCCGGTGCAGCTCCTCGCGGATGCGCAGCAGATTGAGCTGGCGGAACGCCTCAATGTGCACCAGGCGCGGCAGGCCGCGGTGGTGACTCACTCCCTTGATCTCGATCCGGCGCCCCCCCGCGACCGAGACATTCACATCCTGGCGTGCCGCGCCCGGCCCGCGCCGCACCTTGCCGCTGGTGCGGGTGACTTGGGCGACCAGGCGCGCGCCCGCCTGCAACTCCAGGGGGGTGAGAAAGTCCGGCTCGGTCACCACCTCCGTGAGGGGCATGCCCAGCCGATCGGTCCGAAAAGTGATCCGGTGGCCAACATCGGAAACTTCGCGGCAGGAGTCCTCCTCCAACGACAATTGACGGATGCGCAACTCGCGATCGATCCCCAGCGCCGCCACGCGAAACGGGATCACCCCGCCCAGCCCCACCATGGCGGTGCGCTGGAACCCGGTGGGAATCGAACCATCCAGATACTGCTTGCGCATCACATGCAGTTCGGAGACGAGGCTGAGATTGAAAATATCGCTGATCTCGATCGCGATCTTGACCGCCTCCTGATCGATCTCGAACGGCGGCGTGTCGTCAATCTCATAGGTGCAGACGGTGCCGCGTTCCAGCAGGTAGACGATCTCTTTTCGGGTCTTGAACTCCATCAGCGCGCAGCCGTCGTATTCGCCCAACTCGCTCAATGTCGGGCGCATATGACGCAGCACTTCGGCATCCGCGTGGTGCACATAGCGGCCGGCCGGGCAGCGGCAAAAGAGCTTGCTGCGGGTGCGCAGTTGCTGGTGTACCTCGAGCCCGGCCATGAAGCCGAGCGTCGCGTAATCCTCCGCGTTCAGCGCGCCGAACTCACGCTCGGGAAAATCCAGCACCGGCTCGCGGCGGGGATTCAGATCATCGGGAGGGCGCACTGCCGCGCACTGGTTCGGAGATTCATCGGCCATTGTAGGGGGCTCCAAGTGGCTCTGGGAGCCTGTCGCACATTGTCTTCACGTCGCCCCGCATCCGTCCCTGCTCCGATCTCTGCGTTGCTCAGTCCTTGAAAGGCAACTAGCCTTCCTGCTGACTCAGCGCCTTGATCTCGAAACAGGCCCGAATACGGGGCTCGAAAGCCAATGCGCGACAGGCTCCCAGCCCGGAGTTCTCACCGACTTCGCCCGCTGGCGACCGAGCCCGGCGCGAGACCCCGGCTACAGAATCACGGCGACCGCCAGAGTGGACGGGCAGCCGAGAAACGAAAAACGGCATCATAACAGCGGCCGGGGCGCGGTTCATCCCCGAAGCGGGCGCGGCGTCTCTTCGCCTCG
>JALXCG010000393.1 GCA_026991065.1 Gemmatimonadota bacterium
GAATGGGCCTCCGGGGACCGGCAACCGCCCGCGCCAGCAGTGTCTTGCCGGTCCCCGGAGGCCCATTCAACAAGACGCCCTTGGGGATGCGCGCTCCCAGCTTCTGAAACTTTTCCGGCTCGCGCAAGAACTCGATAATCTCCTCCAATTCCGCCTTGACCGTCTCGATCCCCGCTACGTCGTCGAACGTGACCGCTTCGCTGGTGGCCTCGTAGCGGCGAGCCGGACTGCGGGTGAAGCCGGAAAGGAACCCTCCGGGAGCCGTTGGATCACGCGATCGCCGGAGCATGATCCACATCCAGGCGAGCAGCACGATCGGGAGGAGAAACATGAGGGCGTAATAGAGATAGACCGCCGTTCCGGCACCCGTGTTGCGCACTCTCGCCCCGTGCGCGATGAGTTCATCGATCAATTTGGACCGCGCCTCATCGCTGCCGGGCAACACCACGCGAAAGCGTTCGGGTAGTCGCTCGGCGCTGGGGGACTTGCCCGAAGCCGGTTGGTTCCCCTGGTCCCCTCCCTTACTGCTGGGTGTTCCCTCAGCGGCCGACTTCAGCGGCGGTTTGCGGAACTGCCCCGTGGCGGTTTCCCCTTCGATGGTGACCTCGGCCACGTTGTCCTGCCGGATCTGCTTGAGGAAAAAATCGTAGGTGATGTCGGCGACGCGCTGCTGCGGGAGGTAGACCAGGAGTGACAAGAGGATCAATAGAAGGACGACCGTCCACCAGGGAAACCGAGGCGGGCGACGGCGCAGCGGCCCTGGCCCGCGCGGCGGGGAGTTGGGCGGACGTTGGGAGGGTGTAGAGTTCATCGATCGTGGATCACTTCGTGGTCGCCTCAAGCAGGGCAAGGCGGTCCCTCTTGGACCGTCTTCCCTTCCCGCCTAGCATTGTATCTCATGAATGGCCAACCGACGATGGACCCAAACGCCGCCCCGCCCCGAGGTGTCGTGGCCGTGATTCTCGAGCGCGGCCGATTCTTGGTCATCCGCCGTTCGGCTCACGTCGCCGCCCCCGGTATGCTCTGTTTCCCCGGCGGAGGTGTCGAGCCGGGAGAGAGTTTAACCGAAGCGCTTCGGCGCGAGTTGCGCGAAGAATTGGCACTCGAGGTGACCCCCGGTGAACTCCTCTGGGAATGTACCACACCGGGCGGGGTCCGACTCAGTTGGTGGCGCACTCATTTGCAACTGCCGGCGACTCCCCTTCCCGATCCGGCCGAAGTGGCCAGTTGGCATTGGATGACCGCCGCGGAAATCCGAGCTCAACCCGCCGTTCTGGAAACCAACCTCCGGTTTCTCGAGAACTGGCTCAGTGGTAGCGCTCCCTCGCGCGTGTGAGGCCTGTGCTTGTTACTCGCGGAGACGCGGAGTGGTTATCTCTCGCAGAGGCGCCAAGAGCGCAGAGGTTGTTTTCTCGCAGAGGCGCAAAGAGCGCGGAGAGGTTTTCTTAGCGAAGAATGGCACGCGATATAGGTTGTGATAAGGTCTTGGCCTTTTCTGGCGACGAATTGAGTCGAATTGAAATGCTGGCTCAGCCGCGAAGCGGCGTCATGGAATAGCTGTGGGCGCGAGCCCACAGACGGATCCACACGCACACTCGAATCTCCCCTCTCTATATATCATCCCCCTCAGCGCTCTTTGCGTCTCCGCGAGAAACAATCCTGCGTCTCCGCGAGAGTACCCCCTCCGCGAGACACGAGCCCGCTTTACGGACGCTCGAG
>JALXCG010000394.1 GCA_026991065.1 Gemmatimonadota bacterium
CCTCAAGATCTCCCGGCCCGATCTTGGGCCGGGAGATCTTGAGGAGCTGGAAGACCACCTGCGGGAGAGTTGTGCGGAGTTGCAGGCACAGGGGTTAGACCCCGAGGAGGCGTTTCTGATCGCCACCCGCCGTCTGGGCGACCCCGCGGAGCTGGCTGGAGAGTTCGCGGGGGAGTCGGGGAGCGAGTTCACCGGCGCGCTCCCTGCCGCCCCGGCGAACGCAACCGCAGGCCCATCCGCAAGCCCCTCCACCGACACTGCGCCTCAAGCAGGCCGGGGCAGGTGGTCGGGACGCTTGCTGCTACTGCTGCTGGCGACCGTGCTGCTGCTCGAATTCATCCCCGTGAACTTCGGTCTGTTTCGCTGCTTCGACGGCGGTTGGTGGCTGGGGCACGGCGCTCACTGCCGGGGGTGGTGGCTGGGCGGGTTTCCACACCACCTCTTCTTCCCGCTGCTCCCCATTCTCCTGGTGGTGGCGGTTTGGCTGCTGCTGAGACGCCGGCCACGGGGGCACCGCTAGGAGCATCGCACCCGCACCAGTCGTTGCACCACTCCCGAGGGAAAATCCGCGAGGCTCAAGACGTTGCTCCAAACCGGCCAGATGCGGCGCACCGACGAACCGTTCCAGCGCGCCGTTTTGAATCTGCAAGCGCCCGGCATCCGGCTCTTGTCAAAACAACTACCGGAGAGGGCCCGGCTCTGGATCGGTAGCAACAGCAACACGCCAAGGGCGGTGAGAACCCCAACTCTGGTGGTTCTGAGCTGCCCGAGAAAGGACAAGACAAAGACTGCTGGGCCGGCTTCGAGGGCGGCGGAATCGCCTGTCTCACTGCGCGCCCAGCTTCACCCACTGCACCATCACCGGCAAGCTCGACGCCGATCCCCGCTTCCATTCGGTCCCCAACTACGACCATGTGCTGTGGCGCAACTCCCCCTACATCACCGCCACGGCCGTCTCCAGACAGAGCCTGATCATCTCATCGAAACCGGATTGACGCTCCTCCGAACTCAGCTTCTCGCCGCTGCGGATGTTGTCGGAAACCGTGCACACCGCCAGCGCCTCGGCGCCATACTCCGCGGCCAGCGGATAGAGACCGGCCGACTCCATCTCCACCCCCAGAATGCCATACTTCGCCATCAGTTCGAAAAGCTCCGGCTGCGGCGTGTAGAAAAGATCCGCCGAAAAAATGTTGCCGACATGGTAGGAGAGTTCCCGCGCCTCCGCCGTGCGCACCGCCTGGCGCACCAGCCGAAAACTCGCCAGAGCCGCCAGATCATGCCCCAGAAAGCGCTGCCGGTTGACACCCGAATCGGTCGAAGCCCCCATGGCGATCACAATGTCGCGCAGACTCACCTCGGGATGGCTCGTGCCGCAACTGCCGGCGCGAATGATCCGCTTCACGCCGTAGTGCTCCAGCAACTCCGAGAAATAGATCGACGCCGAGGGAATGCCCATGCCGTGCGCCATAACCGAGATCTCCCGGCCCCGATACTTCCCGGTAAAGCCAAACACGTTGCGGACATCGGAAACCAGCCGCGGCGCTTCGAGGAACTTTTCGGCGATATACTTCGCCCGCAGCGGATCGCCCGGCATGAGCACGGTGGCGGCGAAATCGCCATCCTTGGCATTGATGTGTGGTGTCGGCATCGATTCTCTCCAAAACTTCACTATAGCGGATCCGCGGCCGCTCCTCCGAGCCGACCCACGCCCCCTCGACTCCGCGGCGGCCTGGAGAAAACGCCCTCCAGACCGCCCGGAACTCACGCCCCCGCCGGAATATCGCCGAGCCGCCGCGGCCCCGCCGCCCGCACCTCGGCCGATGCATGCGCCTCGAAGAGCTTGAAGTTCTCGATGAAGCGCGCCGCCAGCGCGTCATAGCGCTTCCAGTAGTCCTCTTTGTCGCCCCAGGAGTTGGAGGGCTCCAGCACCTCCTCCGGCACATTGGGACAGTTCAGTGGAACCTCGAACCCAAAGAGCCGGTCGCGCCGGTATTCCACCTCATCCAGCTTACCGTCGAGCGCCGCATTGAGCAGATTGCGTGTGTGGCGAATGCTGATCCGCTTGCCCACGCCAAAACGCCCGCCGACCCAGCCGGTATTCACCAGCCACACCCGGACGTCATGCTTCAGCATCCGCTGCTTCAGCATCTCCGCATACTCCGCCGGATGACGCACCATGAAAGGAGCGCCGAAACAGGCACTGAAAGTGATCTGCGGCTCAATCCCGAGCCCGATCTCGGTGCCGGCGATCTTCGAAGTGTAGCCACTAATAAAGTGATACTGCGCCTGCTCCGGATTGAGCCGGGCGATCGGCGGCATCACCCCCGTGGCATCGGCGGTCAAGAAGATCACATTGCGCGGATGGGAATCCACCCGCTTCTCCGGCATCGTATTGGGAATAAAGCGCAGTGGATAGGACGCGCGCGTATTCTCGGTCACAATGTCGTCATCCAGATCGATCCGCCGGGTCACCGGATCGACCACCACATTCTCCAGAATCGTGCCGAAACGGTGCGTACACGCATGGATCTCCGGCTCATTCTCCGCCGACAACCGAATCACCTTGGCGTAGCACCCCCCCTCGAAGTTGAACACCCCTTTCTCGCTCCAGCCATGCTCATCGTCGCCGATCAGGCGCCGCCGGGGATCCGCCGAAAGGGTGGTCTTTCCGGTGCCGCTCAAACCAAAGAAGAGCGCCGCATCGCCCCGCTCCTTGCCGACATTGGCCGAGCAGTGCATCGGCAACACATCGCGGAAAGTGAGCAGGAAATTGAGCACCGTAAAGACACTTTTCTTGATCTCTCCACCATAGAGCGAGCTGGCGATAATCCCCATGCGCGCGGCGAAATTGAGCACAATCGCGGTTTCGCTGCGGGTGCCGTCCACCCGCGGATCGGCCTTGAACCCCGGCAGCGCGATCACCGTAAAATCGGGCACGAATTTGCGGTGTTGATCGGGATCGTCGAAAGTAAGCAGCATATTCCGCGCGAAGAGACTGTGCCACGCCTTCTCGGTGATCACCCGCACCTTCAGACTGTATTCCGGATCCGCTCCGGCATACACATCCTGAACGAAGAGTTCCTCATCCTGGCAGTAGGCCTGCACCCGCGACAGCAGCGAATTGAACTTCTCGGCGCTGTAGGGGCGGTTGTATTCCCCCCACCAGATCTTCTCTTCCGTGCTCTCTTCGCGCACCACATACTTGTCCGCCGCCGCCCGCGCCGTGTGCTTGCCGGTCATCACCGCCACCGGCCCTTCGCGCGTCAGCCGCCCCTCATTGCGAAACACGATCTCCTCGTAAAGCGCCTCATCCGGCAGGTTCCAGTAAACCGTATCGAGATGGCTCAGCCCATGGTTGACGAGCTTGAAATCAGCCCGCAACTCACCCGCTTCGGCAACCGCCGGAGTCTTGAACTTCAGGTATTTGCTCATGCCCAGTCCCTCACCAGCTTGCGCTCGCCGATATAGAGTTCATTCGGAGAATCGGGATCCAACGCCCACTTCATCCGCTCGATCCCTTCGGTGATATCCTTGATGCTGCCGCAGTAACTGAGCCGCAGATACCCCTCCATGCCGAACTCGACCCCCGGCACTGTCACCACCTGCACCTTCTCCAGCAGATACTCCGACAGCCGCCGCGAATCCTTGTCGTAGACACTGAAATCGGCGAAACAGTAGAACGTTCCGTCCGGCTTGGTGACCTTGACCCCGGCGAAGGAGTTGAGGTGGGCGATCATCACGTCGCGGTTGTTTTCCAGCGTCACCCGCAGATTTTCCACCTGCGACTGCACGCCGTTGATCGCCGCCACCGCCGCCGCCTGCAGCAGCGCCGATGGGCCTGACGTCTGGTGCCCCTGGATCGTCGTCATCACCTCGATCAGCCGCTTGCTGGCCACCGCCCAGCCGATGCGGAAACCGGTCATCGCATACTGCTTGGAGATGCCGTTGATCACGATCAGCTTGGAGTTCTCGGAAAAATCGGTCGCATAGTCGTAGCAACTGATCGGCTTCTTCTGATCGAAGATCAGGCGGTGATAGATGTCGTCCATGATCAGGTAGAGATCGCGCTTTTCGCAGAACTCCACCACATCGGCGATGAACTCCGCCGAATACATGACCCCGCTGGGATTGTTGGGGCTGTTGATGATCACCGCTTTGGTGTAGGAGCCCACCTTCTCCTCAATATCCTGGATCCGCGGGTAGAAACTCCCATCCTCGGGCACTGCCGCCACCGGAATCGCCTGGCACAGCTTCGCCATCTCCGGATAACTCACCCAATAGGGCGCCGGAAAGATCACCTCCTCCTGCGGGTTGAGGATCGCCTGCAGCGCCACCATGATCGCCTGCTTCGCCCCGCCGGATACCATCACGTTTTCCGGGGCCACCTTGCGACCATAAAACTCTTCCGTATAGCGAATGATCGCCTTCTTCATGGCACGCGTTCCATCCGCCGGGGTATAGCGCACTGCGCCGCTGTTCAGCAGACCCGCCGCGGCCACGATCGCGTCGATCGGGGCACTGCTCTTGGGCTCGCCACCGCCGAGATGGATCACCGGATCCCCCTTCTCCCGGAGGATCGCCGCTTTCTCATTCAGGCGCAATGTGGCTGATTCATTGATGGTGCGGGCGATTTGACTGATACTCATGGACTTTCCTTTCGACGAGAAGTCCGGGTTGGGAAGCAGAAACAGGCCCCGAAGATGGAGAGAAACGAAACAATTTGCAAGCCTTTTTGGACAATTGCACCCAACTTTGCCCGCCTTTTTCGCTTCTTCCCGCCAAACCCCATCGCCGCTCCGCCGCGCCCTCTCTTTTTGCCCCGCCAACCCGGCCGGTCGCGACCGGGCCGCGGCACCGGTGAAGTTCCCGCCCTCCGCCGGTGTATGTTTGGCAGAAGCGCTCTCCGCGCATCTCCGCTCCGCCTCCCCCGGAAAAGGAATCCCGATGAAGATGAAGAGGATCTCCAGTTTCAGCACCCGCGAGTGCGCCCACGTCTTCTCGCTGCTGCGCAACGCGGGCATCCAGTTCTACGCCAGGGCCGAACTCATGGGCGTGACCCCGGCCGGCGGCATCCACAGGCACCACATCTTCGTCCCCGAAAAGAACTGGCAATGCGCCATCGATCTGCTCAAAGAGGGGTTCGGGATCAACCGGATCTCCGCCGCACCCTTCACCGGCGCCTGCCCCGCCTGCGGCGCCGCGGTCCACTCCCGAACCGAGTGTCCCGATTGCGGCATCTCCTTCAACCCCAGCCCCGGCCTCCTTCCGGACAGTCACCCCTTCGTGAGCTTTCTCGACGAGTATGGCCTGCGCTGAGCGCCCCTCCTACTCCTCCCCCGCCAGCGCCCGATCAAAAAACTCCAGCAGATCGGTCCGCAGCTTGCGCAGCGAATCCCGCCGGATATACATCATGTGTCCCGCCTCGTAGTAGCCCATCGTCACATGGTCCCGCAGCGTCGGATCCAGCCCCAGATGCCGGAAAGTGTACTGGGTCGCCGCATAGGGCGTGGCCAGATCGTAGTAGCCGTTGGCGACAAACACCCGCAGCGCCGGATTCCGGGTCATCGCCCCGCGCAGCGTCTCCGCCACATTCACAAAACGGTTCTCATACCCCGCGTAGCTCCACGGATAGACATTGTCGGTCAGAATCTCGTAGGGCGCATCGCTCTCATACTTCAACTCGCGCCGCACATAGTCATTCATCATGGCCGAAAAAGCGCCGACAATGGCCGCATAACTGGGATCGTAGTCGGGGTAGGAGCCGCCGGCGTCGCGATCAATGCCGACAAAGCGGCTGTCCAGGCGCCCCACCGTGCGCCGCTGATCGCGCAGCAACTCTTTGGTGAACCGCCCAATCGTCGGGCGCAGATTCACCTGCTCGATGAACTCCTCCGAAAGCCCGGTCAAACGCGCCAGCGAAGCCACCACACGCGCCCGCTCCGCGTCGGCCAGCGCATCCCCCTGCAGCAGCGCACTCGCATACGCCCCGCCGGCAAACGCCTCCGACTCGCGCAGCGCCGCCTGCAGATCCCGCTGCAACTCCGCCGCCAGCCGGCCGTGATACCAGGCCGTCGCCGTATAACTCGGCAAAAACAGAATGTAGGGAAGATCGTTGCCGGTGGCGAAA
>JALXCG010000395.1 GCA_026991065.1 Gemmatimonadota bacterium
CCTGTTCGGCCAGGAGGGGAGCGGGCGATGCGGCGGGTTGCTCCGGTGCGAAGAGCGGCGCGCCGGAAACCATCCGTCATCCCGCCCGGGTGCTGGCAAACCTCCTTGGCGGTCGCATTCGGGCTGGCTTCAACAAAGTCTGCCCAGTACTGGTTCCAGCTGCCGGGCATATCGCCGGGGCCCTTGCCATAGATTCCCTTCAGGGGCGTCGTCTGGGAGCCTGTCGCGCATTGGCTTCACGTCGCCCCGCACTCGTTCCTGCTCCGATCTCTGCGTTGCCAAGTCCTTGAAAGGCAACCAGCCTTCCCGCGGACTCAGCGCCTTGATCTCGAAACAGGCCCGAATACGGGGCTCGAAAGCCAATGCGCGACAGGCTCCTGGTGCCCCACCGTGATCGTGAACTGGCTGCCGACTGCTTGCGATGGCAATAGGCACACAAAGTGCTATACTTGCCATTATGAAATCCATCAATTGGAACCCCGACAAGAATCGCAAGCTCATTGAGGAGCGGGGAATATCGTTCGAAGATATTGTCTTTTCCCTGCAATCGGGTTGTTTGCTCGCGGAGATAGCACATCCGAACAAAGAAAAATATGCCCATCAACGAGTCTTCATCGTGGCAGTGGATGATTACGCATATTTGGTGCCTTACGTCGAAAACGATGAAGAGATATTCCTCAAGACGGTCATACCTAGCCGAAAGGCAACGAAGCAGTATCTGGGAGATAGATCATGAAAAGAGTTAAGCTGGATGAGGAAGAGCAAGAAATCCTGGATGCCTACGAGTCGGGCGAATTTGAATCCGTACTGACTGATGAGCGCAAGAAGTCTATTGAACAGGCTGCCGCAGCTACTTTCAAGAAAGACAAGAGAATCAATATAAGGTTATCTGGAAGGGACTTATCTGCTCTCCGGAGAAGGGCTTTGGAAGAAGGTATCCCTTATCAGACATTGGTGGCCAGCATTCTGCACAAGTATGTTTCCGGCAGCTTATACGATGCCACAGCCAACAAGGGCAATTGACTCAGACTACTTCCGCAGTGTTTGTTTGGTGCTTGAATGGCATGAGACAAGCGCCACTCCGGCATGCCGGTGATTGCCGGCGATGGCGATGCCCCGCTGCTTGAAGAAGCCCTTGAACTGCCGAGGTATGAAATGGTGGCCGGCAATGGTGTCTGCAGTGCCTCCGAGTTGAAAGACAGTTCAGCCTCACCAGCTTCAGCCTCGCGAAACGTCACGGCCACCGATCGTCGCCGGCGCAGATGCTCGACGACGTCGTACACGCTGTGGCTGCCGTCGCCGCAACCAAAATCAAAGCCAAGGGCAACCGTACCGAAAAGGTCGCACAGATCGATGGAGAAATGGAGACATCGTTGAAGTAGACCCCAACATGAACACCCGTGGCGGCCAAACCGAGAACCGAGGAGGTTGGGCAATGGTCTGGGCCGGGGGCCATAAGAATCAGTAGGTACAACACCAGCGACTGCAGTGCCGACCGGATTGTCTTCATGTTGTTCGCTTGCCTACCAGCCCTTCGGCGCTGGATTGAAACTCCGTGAATCCCCACTCCCGTAGTACTTCGAGCATTTCGTCGGTCGGCTCAAACCCAACGACCAGCACCTCGCTCACTGGAGGATCGTGGGCAAACTCGCCGTGGTGATCTTCGACAAGCTCCAGAACCATCTCCAACGCCTTCTCGGGCAACTCAGATCCTCGA
>JALXCG010000396.1 GCA_026991065.1 Gemmatimonadota bacterium
CGCCAACACGGTGGCGGCCAGCAGCAGAAGCAACATCCGCGGGCTGCCGGCGAGTGCCACCTCGAACGCAACGCTCTTGACCTCGACCAGGGACCAGAGAAAAACCGTCCCGCCAATCTGCACACCGATCTGTCGCGCCCAGCGTGCCACGCCGCCGATTCGCCGGCGCACCCGCCGTCCCCACAGATAGGCCAGCGGCGAAAGCAGCGCGCCCGCGCCGGCGGCTCCCGCCGCCGCCAGCAGCGGCAACCACAGAGCCCCGCCCCAACGCCCAACCGCCACCGGATCGAAATGCAGTGCCGCGACATGCAGCCCCGTCTCCAGCAGGAGGTCGACGATGTGCGCAGTCTCATTGCCGAGCCGCGACAACCACCAAAGGCCCCAACCGCAGATCAAACCGGTGGCGATTGCCGCCGCGAATTCGTCGTGCCAGCGTCCCGGGGGGGTGCTTCCGTTTGTGGGAGGGTTGCTCATCGCGTTACTGAATGTAGCCGAGACTGCGCAGTTGCTCTTTGATCACTTCATCCACTTCGTTGTCGGAAACGGCGGCTTCCGCGTCCACAATGCGGTAGCGGTCATAGGAGTCCACATAGACCGGGCGCCGCGCGGCCGGCTCCCCCGCGAGCAACTCGCTCAATACCCGGCCATCCATGTCGCGGGCAATCGGCTGCCCCAGCAGGTGCAAAACGGTTGGCGCGATATCGAGAACCCCGGCACTGCGAACGGTGCGCCCATGGGCAACTCCGGCCCCGGTCATGAGCAGCGTGGCGTCCATCCGATGCATCCCCGAGATGCGAAAATTGACCGCGATCTCAGAGACTGGAAGCTGGTCGCCACCGCCCAGGTCAATCGCCCCGTCAAGAGGCAACCGGCGATCGATCTTGACCACCAGATCGGTCCCCTCGCCGAGTTTCGAGAGATGGACATCGGTGAACACCGGTCGCCCCTCGGTGGTTCGCAGTTGCCGCAGCCGTTCGGCGAGGATCGGTGCCGCGCGACGATTGTCCTCTACCGATTGTGTGCCCTGCGGCTCGCGGCCGGCCAGATTGGCTGAAATGCGGCGTTCAGTGGCGATCCGGAGATTGTTGGGATTGTCGAAAAACGCCGTGGCCGTCCAGTCGATATCTTCGTTCTTGTCGGCGAACTTCAGCGCCCCGAGTTGGGCCAGAAGGCGATCCAACTTGACCACCCGCCCCCCGGCCAGGTTGAACCCGAATCCATGGTCCGAACTGATGATCAGGGTGGTCTGCTCATCCATCAACCCCATGATCCGGCCCAGCATCTCATCCACCACCTGATAGTAGGCCAGGACCGCGTCCCCGAACGCGGCGACATCCTCACTGTCCACTCCCCACAGCGCCTTCGCAATCGCCGGGTGATCCCGGCCGACGCGGTACTTCCAGTGAATATGGGCCACAGCATCACTGGCGCGAATATAGACCGCCAGCAGATCCGCCCGGCGTCCGGCCGCTCGCTCGGCGGCAACCGCCACACCTACCGCGGCGACATCCCGCACGATCGAGCGCTTCAACACTTTATAAAAATGGTTGCGCTCATACTCCGGAGTGTTTTTCGGAAAACGGGTGTAGTCCGGATCATATTCGAGCTTGACAAAGCGCTCCATCGGATAGGCGTTCTTGGCCTTCTCCACCTCGTCGCGGACCAGCGCGGCCAAGGTATCGGGGGCTTCGTTGAGCGGCAGGTCGGTGTAGA
>JALXCG010000397.1 GCA_026991065.1 Gemmatimonadota bacterium
AGGGTACCCCGCCCGACTCGGTGTGGGACATGGGACTGTGGGAGTTCGACGAAGGCAGCGGCACAATCGCCCACGACGCCTCGCCGGCCGCGCTCGACGCCACCCTGAGCGGCAGCGCCGGCTGGATCGCGCACGACACCGGCTACGCCCTCGACCTCGATGGTCACGGCTCCGCCGGCACCGAATGGCGCCTGCTTGATCCCGGCGATTCCCTCACCGTGCGGGTCGCCATCCAGCCCACCCACACAATCGCCGAGACGCTGCCCCGGGTCCTCCTCGACATGGCCGACTATCAGCAGATCCTGGACGGCGAGATCAGCGCCGACGAATCCCACTGGTTCTGGGTCACCGCCCACGCCGCTGCCACCGCGCCGCCGGACCACTACCACGGTCGCCTGCACATCTACGCCCGCGGCGACTCCACCGCCTCCCACCTCGCCGCTCCGTCCGGAAACCACATCGCCGCCGCCCCCCACGGCCCCGGCATTCAGCAGCACCCGGTTCACCAGGCGGTGCTGCCGGCCGCCCAACCCCTCGCCACCCTCGACCTGCAACTGGACCTGCGCGATCTCGACCTGATCCAGCCACCGGAACCAACCAACTCAGTCTTCTTCAGCCGTCCCGACTGCTTCACCGACCCCGACTCCAACGCCTGGCTCTTCGACCTGCAGATGCAGGACCTGCACCGCCACGGCTTCAGTTGTTCCGGGATCACCCCACCCACCTTCTCCTTCGCCGGCGACGACACCATGACGCTGGAGGTCGATTTCACCCCGCTGGATGACTTCATGGAGCATTTCATGAGCGTGGAACAGGCGGTCCCGCTCACTTACTACGATCTCTTTTCCAACGAAGCACACCGGATCAGATGCCTGATCGAAGACAGCTCGAACTGCTGGGATGATCCGTATTGGAACTTCACTACACAGTTCGACTCGCTCTTCGTGCAAGCGGTTCGCGCCACCCGCGACCACTGGGCCGAGCACCCGCAGTGGCCGGAGCTGATCGGCGAAATCTGGGATGAGCCAACCAGCCACAATCACACCGGAGATGCGCTGCATCTGCTGCATCTGCTGCGTCCCGAAGGGGTAGTCGGAATCACCCACATCGCCGACAACGACTCCAGCCGCGTTCTCTTCCCACAACTCGATATCGGTCTACTGCTCTGGCACGAGATCGATTCCACCTACCTGGCCGAGATCGTGGCCTACCAGGACCCCGAGGATCACCACCGCATCGAGCCCTGGGTCTACAATCTCGGGCGCTTCTGGGACTGCTGGGCGCGCACCGGCCTGGAGCGCTTCGCCTACGGCTTCTTCTTCGACCGTCTGTGGCGCGACTACGGAGTCGCCGCGAATGTGGAATTCAAATACAACAACCTCGCCCCCAAAAACCGCTGGGGCGAGTCGGTGGACCCGCTCTCCTACTACCGCTCCTTCGCCGTGCCGCGCTACTGCTCCCCGGCCCTGCCCTCCCCCCACGGCCCGGTGCCGACCGTGCCCTGGGAGTGGATGCGCGAGGGCAATGACGACCTGCGCTATCTGCGCACCGCCGAAGAGCTGGCCGCTTTCGGCGCCGACAGCGACCAGCCCGACATCAGCGCCGCGGTGGTCGCCGCCAACCAGGCGATCGACGCGGTGGAAGCGGCGATTCCGGATACCCTGGACTACGCCGCGATCATCGATCCGGACGACCCCCTGCTCTGGCCCGCCGCCGACTACGACCGGCATCGCCAACAACTGGCAACCGCCGCGGAAAAACTCAGCACCTGGCTGCGACTCGGCATCTGGGATCTCGACGAGGGCGCCGGAACGATCGCCCACGACGCCTCACCCTACAGCCACGACGGCACACTCGACGCCTGCACCTGGGTTCCCGGCGTGCGCGGAGAAGCACTCCGCTTCATCCAGAACTCCGGCGGCGTAACCGTAACCGCCGCGCCGCCCCTGCAAACCGGCCGGGGCCTGACCCTGGCGGCGTGGGTTCTGGCCGAACCGCTGGGCCCGCAGCAGATGCGCGGCCGCGTCATCGAAAAACCGTCCGCCTATGGCCTCTACCGCGAGCAGAACGAGGTGGTCTTCTATGTCGACACCAGCGCCGGCGGCGGCGCCCGCCGCGAGTTGCACTGGCCGCTCAACGAGGGCAAGTGGGTGCACCTGGCCGGCTGCTACGACGGCCACGAAATGACCCTCTATGTCGACGCCAAATGGTGCACCGCCACGCCCCAAAACGGCGCGATCCGGCACCTCGCCGATCCCCTCTTCCTCGGTTACGGCGGTCCCGACCAACCGCGCGAAGAGTTCGCCGGAGTCATCGACGAAGTGCGCATCCGCGCCTATCCCACCAGCACCTCCGCCGTGGCCGCCCTGCGCGCCGGAATCCACTGACGGCAACGGGTCGCGGCACACCCCGAGCCTCCTCCCCACTGCCTTTCTTTCTTCTTGTGTGCACCGCCGCCGGCGACTCCCCCCGCAACGCGGCTGCGCCGGCGGCACCCAGCCCCCCGGACCGCCGCGTCCGGCCACTGTCGCAGCCTTGGCGCGGCGGCGCGGTGCCGCAGAAAGCACGCTCCGCGACAAGACCACCTGCACGCGCATGAAAAACGCGTTCTGTGCTAAGGTATTCTGGAAGGGAGAGATCATGCTTGCCCGAGTGAACTTGCTAGTTGTCCTTTCCGTTGCCGCGCAGGCGGCGACTCTCAACGTGCCGCGGGACTACGCCAGAATCCAGGACGCGATCGAAGCAGCGGAGCCGGGCGATCTGGTCCTGGTGATGCCGGGAACCTACCTTGAGTCCCTGGATTTCCTGGGCAAAGCGATCACAGTCAGCGGCAAATCGCCCGAGGACTCCATGATCGTGGCGGCGACAGTCGTGGACGCGAGCCAGTTGGGCAGCGCAGTGCAGTTTGTTTCCGGGGAGGATCGGAACAGCCTATTGTCCGGTTTGACCTTAACCGGAGGCAGCGGAGCGCCTTGCGGAGAGCCGGGGAGCACTTGTGGCGGTGGTGTTTATTGTGAGGGTTCCTCGCCTACTCTTCACGGTTGCCGGATCGTTGGCAACGCCGCTCTCAATCCCAGAGGAAAAGGTGGCGGGGTCTACTGCGCCCAGTGCAGCCCCTTGCTGGAGCACTGCCAACTCCTCAACAACCGCAGCAGCTATCAGGGGGGGGCGATCTATGTTAAGGATTGCCCGCTGCTGGAGCTGGTCGACTGCACCATTTCCGGCAACAGCGCTGGCCAGGATGGAGGCGGTATCAGAGCCCACGGGAGCAGCCTGCGACTGACCCGCTGCAGCATCACCCAGAACACAAGCCAGAACCGGGGCGCCGGGATCAACTGCGTGCGCTGCCCCTCGGTCCACCTGTCCTACTCGAATATCTTGTCCAACGAAAGCGATCGGAGCGGTTCGGCGGGTGGACTCTATTGCTCGGAGCTGGATCAGCTGACCCTGGAACACTGTCGCATCAGCGACAATGCGGCGGGCTATGTTGGCGGCCTGTTGCTAAAGGAGAGCGTGGTCGATCTGAACGACTGCCGGATCTCCGGCAATCGCGCCACCAACGGACCGCTTCCCAACGAGGGAGGGGGAATCTGCAGCGTCAACTGTGAACTGACGGTGACGCACAGCGCCATCACCGACAACTACTGTGAGACCGGGGCGGGGGCCTATTGCTGGGGGAGTGCAGCCACATTTGTTCGCTGCACCATCGCCAACAATGTGGCGGAGCGCTGCGGCGGCGGTCTCTACCTGACCTACAGTGAGTTCAGCCGGCTGGAGCACTGTGTGATTCAGGGCAACTTCGCCGTCGGTGGAGCAGCAATCTACTGCTACGAGGAATCCGCGCTGAGCCTGGAGGCTTGCACTGTCGCCGGCAACAATAGTTCTGGACGCGAGGCTGGCTCGGTCTCCGTGACCCTATCAGAAGCCTCGTTGAAAGACTGCATCTTGTGGGGAAATCGGCCGCACGAGTTGATGGTCGGGTACCAGGGGGCGGAGCCGCTGGTCAGCTACTGTGATGTGGCCGGGGGTTACGAGGGAGAGGGCAATATCGACGTTGATCCTGAATTCTGCAACGCTCATTGTGAACCGCTTGATTTTGGCCTGGCGGCGGACTCACCCTGCCGCTCGGCGGGATCAGACGGCGGGGTGATCGGCGCTCTGCCGGTGCTCTGCGAGGATCCGCTCTCGTTCTACCCGGCGACACATCGCGTACCGGAAGAGTATGAGAGCATCGCCTCGGCAGTGGCTGCGAGCTGCCCCGGCGACACGGTGCGGATCGCCCCCGGCACCTACTCCGAGCACCATCTGCAACTGCCCTCCAGCGGCATTGTGGTCACCGGCTGGGACCCACTGGATGATGCGGTCGTTGCTTCAACGGTAATCGACGGTGGTGGCATGGACGTGATCCAGTTCCTCCGCGCCGCACCCTATCTGACCACTCAGCTCTCCGGGGTTACGGTCCGCGGCGGCGGGGTTGGCATAGGCTGTCGATCAACTTCACCAAGCATTGATCACTGCGTTGTGGAAGGCAATGCTGGCGAGTGGGGGGGAGGATTGTTGTGCCATGAAGCGCGGCCCATCATCTCTCACACGACAATTGCGAACAACTCCGCCAGCCTCGACGGTGGAGGTCTGCGGGTAGATAGCTCTTCTCCGCAACTCATCGACTGCGTCATCGCCAACAACACCGCGCAGGGCAGTGGCGGCGGCATCTCCTGTTACGACTTGAGCTACCCCGCTTTAGAACGGTGTGTGCTGGTCGACAATCACGCCGCTGGCGACGGCGGTGCATGCGCCATCGTCCACTCCTCTCCCTCGCTCACCAACTGCGTGATCGCCCGCAACCATGCCGGGCTGTGCGGCGCTGGGCTCTCTTGCGAAGACGCTTCACCCAAGCTCACCAACTGTACACTGGTCGAGAATAGCGCGACCAGCGGCGGCGGGCTCTGCTGCCAGACGTGGGACGACAGCCCCAGGCTGCGCAACTGCATTGTTTGGGGCAACCTGCCGGAGCAGATTCTTGAGCAGAACGGGGCATGGCCCCACGTTGTGTTCTCCGATATCCAGGGAGGTTGGAGGGGAGAGGGCAATCTGGACCTGAATCCGCTGCTTTTTTCCGCCCGCGGCTTCGAATACCTGCTCTCGCCCCGGTCTCCCTGCGTGGACGCCGGCGATCCCGAGATTGAAGATGGACTATCCGACAGCGACCCCCGCTGGCCAGACAGATTCCCGAATCTCCCGCGCTCCGACATGGGCGCCTATGGTGGCGAGGCCAACGCCGGGTGGTTGCCGTAGGGTTTCGCCAAAGCCGCAGCGCCGGTGCGCCCAAGTCCATGCTGCGGGGAGCAGTTCGGCTCGCCCGCGGCGGGTCCGCGACGATCTGTAGGCCCCAGCGTGTCGCGGCGGATGCCCCGAGAGTGCCGTTCCCCCCCCATCCCCCTACTCCGAATCCGTGGTATACTGAGTTGTCTTCCAACAACAACAATGGCCCAACTGGTAACAAAGGAGGATCTGCGAGCCATGACCAACCGAACCGCACTTTGTCTCCTGTCCAGCGTGGTAGCTGGCGGCAGTTTTTTTGGAGCCACGGCCGACACCCTCAACGTACCGGCAGACTACCCCACCATCCAGGATGCGTTGGACGCCGCCGCCACCGGCGACGAAGTACTGGTCCAGCCGGGCACCTATGTGGAATACGGAATCAGCTTCCATGGGCGGGAGGTGACCCTTACCTCCATCGATCCCCTGGATGACGCGATCGTGTCCGGCACCGTGATCGACGCGCAGCGCCAGGGCACAGTCATCGACATGCACGAAGCGCTGGGGCCGGATGCCCGAATCGAAGGCTTCACCATCACCGGTGGTCAGGGGCACTTTGAGGCCGGTGGCGGCTTCACCATGAGCAACGGGACCAGCCCCACCATCTCCCACTGCGTCATTCGAGACAATGATAACAACTCGCAGGGCGCGGCCATCTATATGAATTGGGGCGCGCACCCCACCTTCAACTTCTGCCGCATCGAGCAAAACCACGCCCGCACCGTTTACGGAGACGGAGCCGCCGCCAAGTGCGAGGGCTCAGATCCCACCTTCAATAACTGCGTCATTGTGG
>JALXCG010000398.1 GCA_026991065.1 Gemmatimonadota bacterium
CAATACCATTCCCAAGGGCACGGCGGACCTCATTCTGAGCATGGAGCCGCTGGAGAGCCTGCGCTACCTGCCCTACCTGGAGGAGGGTGGTGCGGTTCTGACCGCCGATGACCCGATCACCAATATCCCCGACTATCCGCAACTTGACGAGGTGTTGCGGCAGGTCAGCGACCTACCCCACGGCAAGGTTGTGCCGGCGCTCAAATTGGCGAAGAACGCGGGTTCGGCGCGGGCGACCAATGTGGTGATGGTGGGGGCGGCGTCGGCGCGTCTGCCGCTGCGGCCGGAGACGATCGAGAGCAAGATCGCCGAGATGTTCCAGCGCAAGGGAGAGAAGGTGGTGAAAGCCAACATCTCCGCGTTTCGCGCCGGGCGTGAATTCGGGGCCGGGGTCTGAGTTCAGTGGAGCCCGGCACCGCGCTGCCGCGGCTGTGGGGTTTTCCACGATTGCTTCCATGCTCTATGGTAAGAGGGTATTCGCGTTGCCGGGGAGCACGGAAATCCCGTGTCAGTGGAACACCGCTGGTGCCGGCAATCCCTGTCCGGCCGCTCCGGGGAGTCCATGATCGCTGAATCGCTCTCGCAGACGCGCGTGTTGGTGGCGGAAGATGACACCACTTCACGGCGGATCCTCGAGACCATCCTGCACCGCTGGGGGCTGGACGTGATCAGTGTGGCCGATGGAACCCAAGCCTGGGAGGTCCTGAGCGGCGCGGATGCGCCTTCGCTGGCGGTGCTCGACTGGCTGATGCCGGGCGTGGAGGGGGTGGAGATCTGCCGGCGGCTGCGCCGGTTGGTAACCGATCGGCCCCCCTATCTGATCATGCTGTCCGCGCGCGACACCAAGGCCGACCTGGTCGAGGCGCTCGATGCGGGAGCCGACGACTACATTACCAAGCCTTTCGATCTGGCTGAACTGCGGGCGCGAATCGGTGTGGGCCGGCGCGTGCTGGCACTCCAGGCGAAACTCGCCTCACTCAATGCGGAGTTGAGCCACCAGGCGACGCACGACCCGCTCACCGGGATCCTGAATCGTGGCGCCATTCTGGATCTGCTCGAGCGGGAAACCGCGCGCTGTGCGCGCGAGTCCGGGGCACTGAGTGTCGCGATCTGCGATCTGGACCATTTCAAGTACGTCAACGACACTTATGGGCACCAGACCGGGGACGATGTGCTGTGTGAGTTCGTGCGCCGCGTGGAAGGGGCGGTGCGCCCCTACGATCGCCTGGGGCGCTATGGTGGCGAGGAGTTTCTGCTGCTGCTGCCGGGGTTGCCGGCGAGCCATGGGGCGCAGGCGTTGCAGCGCGTGTGCGAAGCGGTCGCGGCGGATCCCTTTGTCGGCCGGGATGGGACGGAATTCTCGGTCACAGTCAGCGTCGGCGGGGTTGCATGGGAGTCGGGAATCGCCACCGAGCGGCTTCTGGCGGCGGCGGACGAAGCGCTGTATCAAGCCAAGGACACCGGGCGCAATCGGGTGATCTACCGTTCCGGGCTGCGCGGCGCATGAGGCGAGGGGGGAACAGAAGCGACTGGCTGGTGGCCGCGACCTGCCTGGTGTGCCTGAGTGGCGGCTGTGGTCGTGTCGAGCCGGAGTCGCCGAATGTTGTCGTGATTGTGATTGATACCCTGCGCGCGGATCACCTGGGGTTCCTGGGCTATCAGCGGGAAACCGCGCCGTTTCTGTCGGATCTGGCCGCCACCGGCGCGGTTTTCGAGAATGCGTTTTCCGCTTCCACCTGGACCGCGCCGGCTACCGCAACGCTACTGACGGGCTACTATCCCACTGAGCACGGCGTGGTGGAAAACTTCTTCGCTCACCGGGAGCGCGCCAAGCAGATCGAGATGACCGGCGGCGCCTTGCTGCCGCTGAATCGGCTGCCGCGCTCACTGCCGATGCTTGCCGAGCGCATGCGCGATGCCGGTTACGTCACTTATGGGGTGGCGAGCAACATCAACATCGGGCGGGAGATCGGTTTTGATCGGGGGTTTGATCATTTTGATGCTCAGGTCGACCAGGATGCTTCGGTCCTGGCGTCCCGAGTTGCTCAGTGGAGCGATGAGTTGCTGCATGGGGATCAGCCCTACTTTCTCTACCTGCATTTCAACGATGTTCACTCTCCCTACCATGCCCGGGCGCCCTGGTATATCAACTCGCCGGTTTTTCGCGAGCAACAGATTTCCGCCTACGATAGCGAGATCAGCTACCTGGATATGGAGCTTCGCCGGATCAGCAAGCTGCTGCAGTGGGACGATCATACCGTGATAGTTGTCGCCTCGGATCATGGCGAGGAGTTTGGCGAGCACGGCCGCACGGGACACAATTTCAGCCTGCATGACGAACTGATGCACACGCTGCTCCTGCTCCACGGACCGGGAGTGCGGCCGGGTCGCGTGGCCGCCAACGTGAGCACCATCGACCTGGTGCCGACGATTCTCGATCTGGCCGGGATCGCGGCCGACCCGGCGCTGAAGGGGCATTCACTGGCTGCGGTGGCCACGGATGAGGCGTGGGACGGAGACGTCGCGTTCGCGCACCGCCTGGAGCGGGATCAGCGGGGCGATCGTCATCTGTGGGCGGTCGTGGATGGGCCGTGGAAAGCGATCTCCGGCGGCGGGAAGCTGGAACTCTACAATCTGCGGGAGACTCGGGCCGAACAGGAGGATCTGGCTGCCGCGCATCCGGCTGTCGCCGATACGCTGGCACGCCGTCTGGAGGAGTTCCAGCGCGGTGCGTTCTCGATCGAGAATGAGCGGATCGAGGTACCTTTGGATCGGGAGGCGCTGGAGCGCCTGCGGAGTCTTGGCTACGTGGACTGAGTTTGCTCCTCAGTGTCGCCCGCACTCCCTCCTTGAAGGAATCCTTGAAGGAATTTCCAGAGCCCGTTGAAATATCTAGCAAGTTCAGTGGATTTGCCGTAGTCTCCGAAATGAATCTTGCTCTTTTGAATCGCAGGACCCATTCTGCGGCCGCTGCCTGGAGTTTTCGCGGGGGTTTCAGGCCTGGGACGGCGCTCTTGCAGGAACGACCTACGCGTTACCGGCGATTCGCCAATTGCCTGGCGCGGGCTGGGGTCCGGCGACCATAGTTCACTTCAGTCGGCCTCTCCTTTGGATCTGGTGGCGATCGCAGAGGTGGAATCCGCTGAACAACCGGAATCTGGTCCATGTCGCGAGTGTGGATCTGCGCCTCAATGGTGCTTGCTACAATGATGGTTTCCGGGTGCGGTGATATCCAACCGGCACCCAGTGCTCCCGTGCCGAACCGTGCCCCTTCGGTCAGCTTGATCGGCCCGCAGTTTGTGGTGGAAGGCGATTCCATTCGAGTGGAGGCGATCGCCTCCGATCCGGATGAGGATCTCCTGAGCTTCGAGTGGAGTTCCTCGGAACCGACCGATCTGATTCGCGATCGTTTTGATCGCAAGACTACAATTCTGATCGGTTTCCCGGGAGTCCACAACTTGCGCGTGACGGTGAGCGATGGTGAAGCGCTGGCAGAGGATGTTCTGTCGACCACGGTGTCACCGTCGCCGTTGCCGCCGGCGGCGGAGTTCGACCCCACCCGACTCGTGGTCTACGCAGCGTCGGCGGTCAACCAGATCAGTCTCAATCAACCCTGGGTCACCGGGCTCCCGGAGCCCGGCATGGCCGCTCCCGCGCCGCTTTCGATCCCCGGGATCCGCATCGCCAACGATCGCTGGGATTTCGATCTCACTGCGATCGCTGATCATCCCCGTTTCCAGGCGCATCTGCGCCGGTTTGATCCGGCATTTCCCGATTCTGCGTCTTGGGCGATTGTCGACAGCGCGGTCGTGTTGCCTGATGACGCGGTTTTTGGTCTGGCCACTTTCCCCGATGGAGAATACTGCCAGTGGAATCCGGGGCCGGAGGCGCCGCCCGCTTGCGCCGACACGACGTTTCAAATGGCGGTGCGCCTGGCGGAACCGAATCGCACGCTGATCTGGGTCCCGGGGGTGCAGGACGGCACCGAGTTCATGCTCTACTGCTATGGTGAATCGAGCGGGGAAGAGTTGCCCTGGACGCCGATGGTCGCTGTCGCGCAGTCCGAGCTGGTGCGGTGGCGTCATCCGGGGCTTCTGGATGAGCGTTACCTCTACTGGAACGTGCAGCGCCTGGACAATGGCGACATGGGCTGTGCGCTGGCCGGCGCGCCCGGAGTTGCCTGCGACAGTTCCGATATCTGCTCGTTCAAACGCTATTTTTGATGCGGCTGTCCTTGCCGATGCGTGCTCTACTCCCATCGCCTCTGCTGCCCCCAGTGCGGAGATTTGACATGTCTTGCCGACTTCTGCTCGCGGCGCTGTTGACGATTTCGTCCGCCACCTTCGCCGCTACGACCCAAGCTATCGTTTCCCCCAACAAACCGACTTTGGCCCTGCAGGTCGATTACGGCGCGGGGGAATACGAGATGGATGCCTCTTCCGCCGCGTCGGTTCAGGCTCTGGCGGATCAACTGGCCGCGCGCGTTGCCGCGGGTGATGCGATCGGGATGACTCTCCAGGCCGCCGCCGACAACCTGCCCTATTCGGGTGGCAACGGGAACCTGGCGGCGCTGCGTTTGGGAGGTGTCGCGACCGTTTTCGAGGCGGCTTTGCGCGCTCATCTTGGCCAGGGGAACGGGCTCGCGGCCGAGATTGATACTTCGCCCTGGCTGTGTCAGCAGATTCTGACCGGCCAGCCGGAGGGGCAGCGCTTTGTCCGCGTCTGGGTCTACGAGGGGGGCTTTCAGACCGTGCAGGTGGCAACGCCAGAGCTTCCCGACAGCCTGGTGACCGAGAGAGAACTGGAGGAGCGTCTTTCGGTCTTCTCCGGTTTCCGCGAGTTGTTGGATCAGGCGCTGCGCAGTGATGACAACGTGGCGTTGCGGTTCAGCGCCGGTGTTCTCTACGACGACATGGTCGATGCGGCGGGGCCGGAGTTCGGCGCTCGCCTGCTCTTCTTCTTGGATGGCGAGGAGCCTTACTACATCTCTGCCGGTGGGTCGGTTGCCGCACTGGACGGCGATGCCTGCTGGCGCTTCGGTGGGGCACTGGGCTGGGACCCGGGGCGCTATGACTTGGCGCTTGAGTATCGGCGAACGCTCTATGCGCCGGCGCAGTACCGCAATGACGCGGGTGGTATCACCCAAAACTATCGGGCTCACGCGCACACGATCGGGCTGCGTGGCGAATGGCGTTTCGGCAGCCATTTCGCGCTTTTGGGCGAGCTTTATCGCGGCTCGGGCTATCGCCTCGAAGGCCCCAGTGTCGAGAGCTACCACAACACCGGTGCCGCCGCCGGGTTGGGGCTGGCCTTCTAAAAGCTCTTGCATCACCCGGTTCAGCCGCCGGCGTGCCCTGACCGTGGCCGGCGCTGAATTTGCCCATTTTTTTGGACGACCCCTTTCATTGAGCCCCTTGGCGGGTGCAATGGGAGTGCGTCGTCCTCTCTTTTTCTCTTTGTGCGCACTCCCCGGACAGCGGCCGGTGATGACCGCGGCGGTGTGCGCGCACCTGCCACGGAATTCGGCCCTACGGCGGAGATCCGATGGCGGGGACGCGGCTTGGAGCGGGTGCGGCGAGTGTGCTGGCGCGGGCTCTGGCGCCGGTGGCGGTGCTGGCGCTTGGGGCTGCGGTCACTCCCGCCGCTGCCGTGCCGGTTGTGAGTCCGGCATTGTCCGAGGCCCTGAAGGGGGCTGCTCCGGAACAGCCGCTACGGGTCCGCGTGCAACTGGAGGAGCGGTTCCCCGCGCATCGGTTGGAGCAGGATCTGCGCCGGCGCCGCGTGGCGGCACCGGCGCGGCACCGGATCCTCATGGAAGCGCTGCAGGCGCATGCCCACGCCAGCCAGACAGCGTTGCTGAGATTTCTGGCCGCGCAGGGGACAGAGTCGGGCGTGAACGGTTTCACCGGGCACTGGATCACCAATGCGGTGCTTGTCGACGCAACCCCCAGGGGTGTGGAGCGGCTGCGAACCGCCCCGATTTCCGGCACGCTCATAGTTGAGCCGACACTGCCGGTCGGTATCCAGCCGGCGCCGTCACCGCTGACCCCGCTTGCCGTGGGGGGGCGACCCTGGAACCTGGAACAGATCGCGGTTCCACGGCTCTGGGC
>JALXCG010000399.1 GCA_026991065.1 Gemmatimonadota bacterium
AGGCGGATTCCCGCCACCTGGTTCTCGTGCTCGGGCGTCTTGCCGACGTACATGCCGAAGCTGATCCCGGTCCCCGCCAGGAGCCCCCGCAGCCGCCCGAGCTGGTCCTCGGCCAGCGCGTTCATGGGATAGACCAGCACGGCGCTGATCCCCGGTGGAGCAGCCTGATCCTTGAGTTGGAGGCACTTGCTGATCACGGGATAGAGGAAGCACTCGGTCTTGCCCGAGCCGGTGCCGGTGGAGATCAGGGTCGTGCGTCCCGCATGGATGGCGCGGATCGCCTCTTCCTGGTGGCCGTAGAGATGGGTAATCTCCGCCGGAATCCGCCGGCGCATGTGCGGATGGAGGATCCCTTCCGCGATCAGCTCATCCAGCGCCGCGCCCTGGCGAAAGGAGCGTGACAGCGACACGTAGGGGCCCTTGAGCAGCGGCGACCTGCGCGTCTCGTCGAGCGAGAGCAAGCGCCGCATCTGGGCGTGCAGACGTTCGTCGGCAAAGGGGTAGGCGGTGAGCTGGTAGCGCAGGAAGCTGCGCACCACCTTCTCGGTATAGACGATCGGGTTGAGGGCCATGGTCAGGAGGCTCCCTTGCGGTGCCGGCGGACGTTGAGGACCTTCCAACGCAGCGCCGGGTGTTGGGTGAACCGATCGATCTCCTCTTGGTCCCCGTTGACAAGCTTCTCCAAGTCCAGGTGACCTCGCGCCAGCTCGTTCATGTAGTACGTTTCCTCCGGGCGAAGACAGAGCAGTGCTCCCAGTCGCTGCCAGGCGGCAGCAACCAGCTCGGACGCTTCTACGCTCCGGCCCTGGGCCAGCATCGGCAGCAGTCGTTCGTCCACCTCGCGCTGAGTCAACTGTTCTTCAAGTCGTTCTCGACCATAGGTCCCAAGGGGGTGATCCAACGTGCCGGCGATCGCTATGAAGCGCGCACGGAAAGCGGGCTGCCCGAAACGCGCCGCCAGCTCGGGAGCCAGGTTGGCCACGTCCCAGGCATCACGGGCAGCGCAACGTTCCAGCAGGGCAAGCAGCTTTCCGGCGATGAGTTCATCATCCCCGACGCAGGCAAGCGAGGGCCGGTCCAGCTCTCCGGGCTGCCAGAGTTCACGCCGAACGGGCGAGATGATGGGAGTCCGAAACAAGAAGTTCAGATCCACCTCAATGCGATCCCGCGGGCCGGAAACAGAGCGGTAGTCGAGGTAGATCTTGCGCCCGGCGAAAGCATCGGCGGACTGCTGAACACGGTAGCCGGATCGTCGGGCAAGCTCGATCACGGCCTCTTCTACTCGCGGGCGGTCCTCGAGCATTGCCGAGCGCTTGGCGGTCCCGATGTAGTTGAAGTCGAGGTCGACCGACAGCCGGGTCGGGGCTCCGTAGCCCAGATTCAAGGCCGTGCCGCCTTTGAGAGCGAGAACCCTGCGGAGAAACGGGTGCCGCCCAACATCGCCAGCGAACTCCCCCAAACGGACGACCTTCTCCAGGGTCGCCACCGCGAACCCAGTCTCGGCAGCGCATCGTGCGAGGTAATCAAGGCTAGGGCTCATCTGGTCCTCCGATCCGCTCCAACTCGCGCGGTACGATCAAGTTCCAGCGCCGGAAAAATCTGCCACCCCGGCGCCTGCGTTCGAGATACTGCGGTGAGGCAGGTATCTCCTTTTCCCATCGTTTCAGGACAGCATCCGAGACATAGAACCGGTGCCGGAAACGCTCCAGGAA
>JALXCG010000400.1 GCA_026991065.1 Gemmatimonadota bacterium
CATGATAACGACGCGGCCGGCGGCAACGGCGGCGGAATTCGCTGCGAACACGGCACGGCACCGACCATCGAAGATTGCTCCATCTTCGACAACAGCGCCAAATATGGCGGCGGCGTCTACAGTCACCTCTCCACCGTCACCCTGCTGCGCTGCGACATTCGCAACAACCATTGCACGCAGGACGGCGGCGGCATCTATGTCGGCGACGGCCCGCTGCTGATCACGGCATCGACGATCGACGAGAACCGGGCCGACCACAGCGGCGGCGGAATCAGTTGTCGCGACCGCAGCACGCCGACCCTGCGCAACTGCTCCATCGCCAACAACAGTGCCGGCAACTCCGGCGGCGGTGTCGAGGCGCTTGAATCGCTGGCGCCGGCCCTGGATTTCTGCACCATCATCAACAACAGCGCCGGCGGTCCCTATGGGGGTGGCGGCATCTACTGCAACGGGCTGCCGGGCTACCCCGAGTTCAGCAACATGATTCTCTGGGGCAATACACCGGATCAGGCGAACGGCCTCATCCCCACCTTCAACTACAGCGATGTCCAGGGCGGTGCCGGCGGCAGCGGCAACATCGATCTCGACCCGCAGCTCGGATTCTATCTGCAACACTACCGCCTGCCGGCGCCGGGCTCCCCCTGCATCGACAGCGGCGACCCCGCCCTCACCGACGCGATCTACGACGCCCACCCGCGCTGGCCACACAACTGGCCCAATGGCGCGCGCGCCGACATGGGTGCGTTTGGCGGGCCGGACAACAACGATTGGGTGCCGCGCTAACCGGCCCGCCCAACGGATCCGCAAGGGAACCGCACATTGCCTGAGGAGGCGATCATGAGACCAGCAGTTGTCTATTCGCGACTACTCGCCATCCTCGGGCTCGCGCTGGCTCCGCTTGGATCCGGGGTTGGATCGGTCATCTTCGTCCCCGCCGATCAGCCCACGATCCAGGCGGGGATCGACGCCGCGGCGGATCATGATTCGGTGATCGTCCTACCTGGAACCTACACCGAGAACATCGATTTCGGCGGCAAGGCGATCACTGTCTCGGCCGCGGAGGGAGCGGACCAAACGGCCATCGACGGCGGCAATATCGGGACGGTCGTGCGGTTTGCCGGCGGCGAAACGCCTGAATCGACCCTCAGCGGATTCTCGATTGTGAATGGACACGCCATCTGGGGCGGGGGGATCTACTGCGAGCAGGCGGCGCCGACCATCACCAACAACCACATCAGCAACAACTATGCCGCATCCAAGGGCGGTGGAATCTACTGCCGGAACTGCTCTCCGACCATCGCGGGCAACACCATCGCGGGTAACCGGGCATCCGCCAGTGGGAGCAGTTCGGCCTATGGCGGGGGAATCTGCTGCTGGGACGCATCCGCGCCGATCATCCACGACAACATCATCGAGAACAACAGTGCTGAATACACGTTCCTGGGCGCCAGCTATGGTGGCGGGATCTGCTGTTGGGGAGGGTCATCTCCGAGCATCTCCAGCAACATCATATCCGGCAATGAATCGGCCCAAGAGGGCGGCGGCATCTGCTGCCTGGTGGACTCCGATCCAGAACTCGTGAACAACACCATCATCGGGAGTGTCGCCGAATTGGGCGGCGGCATCTACACCACCAGTTCCTCGGACCCGACCCTGTCGAACACCATCTTCTGGTCGAATGCGGCGCCGATTGGCGCGGAGGGCTACATCGGTTCGTCCTGCACCCTGCGGATCGACTACTCCGACGTAGATGGCGGTCCGGAATCGATCCACGTCGATCCCCAGGGGAACCTGGAGTGGGGAGCGGGCATGATCGCCGCGGATCCGCTCTTCGTGGACCCCGGTAGTCACGACTACCGTCTGCAGCCCCTCTCCCCGTGCATCGACGCCGGCGATCCGCAATCACCGCCGGACCCGGACAGCACCCGCGCGGATATGGGCGCACGCTGGTTCGATCACCGCTCCGCGCCCTTCCTTCTCCTCCTCAGTCCCGATCCGCTCCTTCCCGGAGAGAATGGCACATTCGACGTCACCGGCGCCCTGCCCGCGGCGCCCACCTACCTCTACTACTCCTGGACGGGGAGTGGCGACACCTACATCCCGGAGCTGGATGTCACGCTGGGAATCGACGCTCCGATCCTCGCCGCGGGTCCGACCGTGACCGACAGCAGCGGCGCGCTCACCTGGGTTCTGCCGGTGCCGGAGTCGGCCGCGGGCAGGAGTATCTGGATCCAGGCCGCGCAGCAACGCCAGGCCAGCAACGTGATCGCTTCCGCCATCTTCCGACTGCCGCTGGTTTTCCATGTTCCCCAGGACTACTCGACCATTCAGGAGGCGCTCACCGCCGCCGCCGACCGGGACACCATCATTGTTTCCCCCGGCACCTATGTCGAGAACATCGACTTCCTCGGCAAGGGGGTCACCCTGCGCAGCGCGGAGGGGCCCGAGGCAACCGTGATCGATGGCGGACAGGCCGGCGGTGTGGTGATGTTCCACCAGGGTGAAGGCAGCAACTCCGTGCTCGCCGGGTTCACCATCACCCATGGCCTGGGCTACTGGTGGTACTCTACCTACGATCCCTACAGCGGCGGCATCACCTGCCTCGCGGCGAGCCCGACCATCACAAACAACATCATTGTCGACAACTCCTATGAAACTTCAAGCGGCTACGGCGGTGGCATCTTTTGCCGCGACGCCTCGCCTCTGATCAGCGCCAATGTCATTGCCGAAAACAGTTCCGGCAACGGTGGCGGGATCGCCTTTCGGGAGCGCTCGGCGCCGACAATTCGCGGCAACCTGATCCTCCGCAACTCCATCACCTACAGCGGTGGCGGAATCTACTGCAGTGATGAATCGGCCGGCGTGGTGAGTGACAACATCATCTCCGACAACAGCGCCGACTGGTGGGCCGGAGGGATCATGTCTTACGACTCATCACCGCTCATCTCGGGCAACCTGATCCGCGCCAATGAGACCAACGGCCAAGGCGGCGGGGTCTGCTGCATCCGCCTCTACGCCGGTAGCCCATGCCCGACGCTGCTCGGCAACAGCGTGCTGGACAACCACGCGGAACGCGGTGGTGGGATCTACTGCGCTCGCTACGATGCGATCGTGCTCGCCAACAACACCATTGCCGGCAACACCGCGCTCCGCCGCGGCGGCGGCATCTACATCGACTCGGAGTGCGGTGCGGTGCTCACCAACAACACAATCACCGGTAACCGAGCAAGCCTGTCGGCGGCGGGGCTCTATGCGGACCTCGTCAGTCACGCCGACGCTGTGAATCTCATCCTTTGGGGAGATGAAGCCGCCGACAGCACGGAGATCGGTGTGGGGCTGGGCTCCACTGTTACCGTCGACCATTCCGATGTCGCGGGCGGATGGATCGGAACAGGCAACATCGACACCGATCCACTCTTCGCCGATCCGCTCGCCGACGACTACCACCTGACCTTTGGCTCACCCTGTCGCAACCGCGGCAACAACGCCGCGGCCGCTCTTCCCGTGGCGGATTTCGAAGGCGATCCACGCATTCATGAGGAATGCGTCGACATGGGCGCGGACGAATTCCACACCCATCTCTACGCCTGCGGTCCGGTGCGACCGGGCGCGAGCGTGGCAATAAAGGTGGTGGGAGAACCCCACACCCCAGCCGTCGAACTTGGCCTGGGAGCGGGTGTCCAGGATCCTCCGCGGCCCACCCCTTGCGGTGACCTCTACCTGCAGAGGCCGATCCAGCCCTTCCCCCTCGGCGCCATCCCGGAGGATGGGGTCCTGGTGCAGCAGGCGGTTGTGCCGAGCGACTGGCTGCCGGGTGAGCAGCATCCGCTCCAAGCCCTGCTGGGGCCACCGGCGCCGGGTTCGGAGTTGACCAACTTGCTCGTGCTGGAGGTCCGCGATTGGCGTTGGTCTCCGGGCAACTAAAACACGGCGGTGCCCCGCTCCACGCCCCCCGGGTCCGGCATCTCATCCATCGACCCCAGGGTGAACTCCACGATCTCCGGCGCGACCGACTCAGTGGCGGTGCGGGTCACCTGCTTCATCAGCCACTGACCGGTGGCGGTGGAATCGGGGATGGTCCAGCTCTGGACGAAGGCCTCCGTCTCGCCCGGGCCGATGTTGAACCGGATGCCTCCGACCACGATCAACTCGCTCTCATCCGGGGCGATCGCGCGGGTCTGCAACAGTCCCGAAATAGGGTACTCGCTGCGATTGGCGAGCGTGGTGCGCAGCCGCAGGAGTTCACCACGCTGATACTCCTGGCGCTCCTGCTCAACCCGCATGTGAACCGCGGCGACCGAGTTCTGCAGGGCGGCGGTGCCGGCGCGCCAGGGACGCACGCTGGGGCGCCAGAAAGAATCCTCTTCCCGGCCGAAGGGAAGCACCTTCTCCAGCGAGGGGCCATCGCCATCGCCGCCCATCGAGCGATCGTAGGTCATGCGGTCCTGAAGATGGCCGTGCTCATCGTGCAGCACCACGGTAACCCGGCCCGGCTCAAGGAGCCCGAAATCGTAGTTGTGAGCATCGACAACGGTCGCCTGAAGATGGGGGAATCCATTGCTGCGATTGTAGTAAACACTGTAGTAGGCGCCGTCGTGATCGGGGTCGGATTGGTCTTGCCGGGCGACCACCAGGAAGCCGTGCGGGGCGATGCGACTGGGCGGCAGTCGAAACCCGTTCAAGCGCCATCCATGAAGATCGCGCGGCTCATCTCTGGCGTTATACAGCTCGATCCACTGGTAATCGTCCGGGTCTCCCAGGTTGCTGTTGGGATGGTACATCACCTCGTTGATAAAGATCCCCTCGTGCAGTGGTGGGTCGTCTTGCTGTCGCGGTGCCCCCGCGGCGAGCGCCAGAAACAGGGGAAAGAAGAGACGGAGCATGCCGGGGTCCAGTGCTGGGGGATGGGGGGGATGCGGAAAGAGGCCGGGAGAAGCCGGGAACAAGCAAGGAGAAATTTTCCGCTGGACGAGAGTCGCAACAAACATGCCGTGGATACATTCTGCGACAAGCCACTGCCGGGAACTTGTCGCGCATGGTCTTCACGTCGTCCCGCAGATGCGCCGGGTCCGGATCGACTCGACAAAATTGTCGAACAATCGCACGCGCCTGGGGCATTCTCCCCACCCGCGCTACTGCATGTGCGCTTCAACCACCCGTTGCAGCCGTCGCAGCGACGCATCGCAGGGAAAAACCCGCCGCGCCCCGGCAAGGGCGCGATCAGCCGCGGCCCACTCCCCGCGCCCGGCCGCAACCGTGGCCTGACGCGCGTAAGAAGTTCCGCGGTTCAGTTGGCGCCGCAGCCGCTCCAGCACCTCTTCGTCCAAGAAATAGCCACTGCGCAATCGCCGGTCCCAGTCGGGATCGAAGGTGAAGCGCCCGGCACAGGGAGAACCGGTTTCACTTCGCGCCCGCGCGACGCCAGGTGGCTGCGGAGCCCAGATGGGGTGCGGATGAGCACCGGTGTTCAGGGCGAAGACACGGCTAAACGCGTCCTCGTATGCCACCTTGACCCAGGGAATCGTGTCGGCCTCGTGAAGCAGACGTGCCACCACGCTCCGGGCAGGCAGCGCCGTGACGCCGCCCTGATGGCGCAGCCCGGTGGAGGAGCGATCCAGCAAAGCATTGATGTCGAGCAGCAGGTAGTCCGCTTTCCATCCCTCGCAGAGCGCCGCGAACGCATCAAGGTCGGTGCCGACCAGGGTTTCACAGTAGGCGCGTGCCCGCTCCCGCGCCGCCCTTCGCTCAAACATCGAATGCAACACGATGGGACGGCCGGTGCGCAGGAGCAGCCCGGGCGAAAGCGCATAGTCCGCCAGCAGCACCGCTTCGGGATCGCTTTCCCGGCGCAGCCACTCCACCACGCCGTTGCGGGATCTTGCCGGTATCGACACGGCGCTCGCCGGCGGGCCCGCCGGAGAGAGCTGCCCCAGCAGGCCGCGGTCGCCGTCCCAGCGCCAATCGGTCTGCACTGCCAACCCCAGCGCCGGCACCCAAAGCCCGAGCGCGGCCAGGCGGCGGACCCGGCCGACATCGGGACGCAGCCAGGCCGCGCTCAGCGGCGCCGCAAAGTAGACGAAGAAAGGCGAAAAACGCACCATCATCA
>JALXCG010000401.1 GCA_026991065.1 Gemmatimonadota bacterium
GTATTGATCGGCGATGTAGTCCGGCATCACGAAGAAGTCGATATTTGGATCTCCGTAGAGATTGTCCGCCGGGAAATCTCGTCTCGTCATTGAAAGAACGCGCCAGTTGCCGACCTCCGGACCACCAGCATAGGTTTCATTCTGATCGCTGTGGGGGTTGTTGCGCCCATCTTCATCAATGCGATAATAGAGTTCCACGAGTTCGATGCCGGAAACATCATAGGCGAAGGTCCACACCCGGAAATCCCTGGGCTGGGTGACCACCTGGTAGCCCCACAGGGCACCGAAACCGACACCGCCGGGATTCCAGGGATGGCGCTGCGGTGCCCAGATGGTGGGCGCGGTCTCATCTCCGCTGCCGTCGCCGATCACGCGGTCCGCGGCGGCCACGGCTGCATTACAGGCAAGCGTCGGTTTGACCTCCATGTCGAGGGCGGTTCCATAGTACATATAGCCGCTCGTCAGCGCCGGCAGGAAATAGTGCCAAGCGAGTTCCGCGTCCGTCGCCTGATACGCCTCGGGGCTGACAATGGCGCCGAGGTTGACCCCGCCGGAGATCGCCTCCGCGGTTTCGACGCGGTTTTGCGCGGCGGTAATCACGGCCCAGTTGCGCTCATCTTCGGCCCAGCCATTCTCGATGTCGACCTGGCCCGAAGAATCAACCAGGGGCCAGTTCCAATTCCAGAACTGGGGTGAACCGAAGTCGCCGTCGGCGTTGACCCACGCTCCATCTTCGACGTGCACGAAGTCGTCGGCCGGAACCGGGTGGTCGGCGAGGAACTCCCCCACCACCGTGGGCTCATAGCCGCCGGCCGCGGCCGCATTACAGAAGTTCGGTACGCTCTCTTCATAATAGGAGTAGCCACCGCCGTAGTTGTTGTCGCCGTCATGGGCCATCGTGATCAGCATGGGGTGGCTGGGATCGTTGCTCCAGGCGATTTTGTCGATATCCTCTGTGCCGTGCTGAGCGTAGCCGTCGCGCCAACTCATGATCATGGCAACCGGTACCACTATGATGGATGAGGCGTCGCCGGTTGTGGGGTCAACATACCGGGACCGGTGGAGTTGATAGGCGAAAGGAAGGGCGTTGGTCGGCGAGCAGCCACGATCGATCTGTTCCGAGAACCAATCACTCTGCGCGGGGTTGGTTTGGTCCGCAGGGTTGGGTGGGTCGCACATTTCGCCGCCGGTTCCGTAGGTGACCGGGAAGTTCTGACAAGCCCGCGACAGATGTGAATTGGAGACGAAACACCATTCCACCCCTTCCGCCACCAGGGTTGGGATCATGCGTTCGCTGAAGGCGAGTTCCGGGGGGAAAAAGCCGGTTGAGCGGGCTGGTGAATTCCCCCAGGTCGGCGCATAGATCGTTTTGTAAATCTGAATCTCTTTGCGTAGCGCGGCCGGATCCACCAACGGTGAGAGTGCGTGGTGGAAGGGGAAAAGCACCACGTCGAGCTTGGGGCGCCCGCCGGAGGTTTGCCAACCCCGTGCCTCCTGGAACGAGTCCTCCCAGCCCGGGCTGTAGCCGTATTTCCAGTGGTCGGCGAGCGAGGAGACGTTCTCGACCAGACAGCCCGAATAGCTGACCTGAGCGCCTCCGTCAGGTTGGGCAATGGCGGCGATCGCATCACGAATCCGGTACTGATACACCGCGCGACGATCATCCTTGGAGAAGATCTCCTCCAAATCGTTGAGCGGATGAAGCGCGCC
>JALXCG010000402.1 GCA_026991065.1 Gemmatimonadota bacterium
GGTTGTTGTTTCGGTCGGCAATCTGCTCGTTGGGGGAACCGGAAAGACCCCGCTGGCGCAAGCGTTGGCGACGGAGCTGCAGGCGCGCGGCTGGCGCGTAGCCCTGGTTTCGCGCGGTTATGGCGGCAGGCTCCGGCGGCCGCACATTGTCTCCACCGGGAGCAGGATTGTCAGCGATGTCGACGCTTCCGGAGATGAGGCAATCGCCTCGGCGGAGGCGTTGCGTGACCGCGCCGCGGTGGTTTGCGGTGCTGATCGGGTGGCCGCGGCGCAACTGGCGCATCGCTCGCTGCAGACCCAGGTGATCGTGCTCGACGACGGCTTTCAGCACCGCCGCCTGGCGCGAGACCTGGATCTGTTGATCCTGCCGGATGCTGCTGCCGCGGCGCGCGGAGATCTGGCGTTCCTTCCCTGGGGGCGGTTGCGCGAGGGCGCGATCGCGGTCCGGCGGGCCGATTTTGTGCTTCACACCGGACCACCGGCACAATTCGCCGCCGCGATCTCCGCGCAGTTGCCACGCGTGCGCTTCGAGTTGGAGCCGCGGCGCCTGGTCAACCTGGAGGGGCAACCGGTCGGTGAGTTGGAGAGCCTGGCCGGGCAACCGGTGGCGACCTTGACCGCAATCGCGCGTCCGGAGCGGCTGGTGGCCGACCTGCGGCGGGCCGGCGCCCGGGTGGTGATGCGCCGCGAACTTGCCGACCACGCGCGCTTTCCTGCCGAAAGCGTTGGCCTGGCGGTCGCCCAGGCACGGGATGCCGGCGCCCGCGTCATGGTCACGACGACCAAAGACGCGGTCAAGCTGCGCCGGCTAGGGGCAGCGCTGACCGCCAAGCCGCCGTTCCAGGTTCTGGAGCGAAAGGTGCGCTGGAGCGACGGCACGGATCTGCTTTGGGAACGGTTGGAGCAGATCATGAAAACCCGTTGCGACGCTCCGTGATAAGATTCCTTTTCACCTCCTCTTGCTGCTCATGGCAGCGGTGAGGAGTCGGCCGCACGGCGAATTCCGCCCCGCGGAGTGGGGCGTGGCATCCTTGCGCGAAAGCTCCCATGGACACTGTCCGGACATCCTCATCCGCTCCAGCGCCCGCGTCGGTGCGACGGGTTGACCACCTCGTCATCGGCAGCGGCATCGCCGGACTGACTTTCGCCCTGAAACTCGCGCAACGCGGGCGGCAGGTCCTGGTGGTCACCAAGAAAGAACGCAGCGAGAGCAGTACCAACCGTGCCCAAGGCGGCATCGCAGCGGTTCTCGACCCCCAAGACAGCTTCGCCGAACATATCAAAGACACCCTGATCGCCGGCGCCGGTCTCTGCCATGTGGATACCGTGCGGATCATGGTCGAAGAGGGACCCACGCGGGTGGCGGAGTTGATCGACCTGGGGGTGCGGTTTTCCCGCGACAAGCAAGGAGCAAATCTCGCTCTCGGCATGGAGGGCGGGCATTCCCACCGGCGCATTGCGCATGCCGATGACCTGACCGGCGCGGCCATCGAAAAGGCGCTGATCGCCGCCTGCAACGCCAACCCCAATCTGGAGCTGCGGGCCAATTACGCGGCCCTGGAGCTGATCCGCGCGCCCGGTGAAGAGGGCCGGCTGCGCTGCCATGGCGCAATCCTCCTGGACCACCTGAGCAACCGTGTCTGCGCCGTTTTGGCGCGCACCACGCTCCTCTGCACGGGCGGCTGCGGGCGGGTTTTTCAGCGCACCAC
>JALXCG010000403.1 GCA_026991065.1 Gemmatimonadota bacterium
GGAGCAGCGTGGCGCCGCCGTCGGCGTCGATGGAGAAGCCCAACGCGGCCGGCACGCCGCTCAGGTTGCAGCGCGCCAGGGCCGCGTACTCGCGGCGCAGGAGCCGCCGGGCGAGCCGCTGATCGGGGACACGCTTGGTAAAGAGGGGCGAATCGGGAATGGGAGATGGCTCCGGTTCGAGGGGGCGCTATTCCGGCTGCAGAAGGTCCAGCACCTGGTTGGCGGAATCGGTCATGATCGCGCCGGTTTCGGGGCCGAAGAAGGTTGCCCCCGATTCGTAGCCACCCTGCCAATACTCCTCGGCGGTGGTGAGATAACCGAGGTGACCGTTGGCGAGACCGACCACGCTGGTGCCGGCAAAGCCCAGGGCGGCGCCGTGGGCTTTGATGTCGAGACCAATCTGGACGATCGCTTCGCCCGGCATGGAGACAAAAGCGTAGTCGCCGATGCGCACCCCGGTGAAATTGGTGTTGTCTTCCTCCACCAGACCGTCGAGGTCGATGGTGCTGTAGCCGGGGCCGGGTGGATCGAGGAAGAAAGCGGGGCGCATGTAGGGGTCGGGCAGGTCGACAAAGATGTGGGCGCCGGCCAACTCGATGCTGGATTGGGTCGTGATGCCGGCGTGGATCGCGGCGACCTCGTCGGCCATGGCGGCACCCCAGAGATCGGCGCGCTGCCAATCGGTGTCGCCGCCTTGGCCGCTGCCGCTCATGTCGCCTTCGGCGCCGTTCAGAAAGACCGCGGTGAAGCCCGGGCCGAAGCGTTCTTCGAGATGACGCTCGGCGTAACCCAGACAATCACCGGTGAATTTGAAGTTCTCCGGCCCGAGGAAGGTGCCGTGGACCGCGTAATCAAAGAGCAGGGCCCGCGGAGTGCCGTCCGGCTGGTCGATCCGGATCACTGCCACCGCCGGGTCCACCACCGGGTCGCCGCGGCGGTTGTAGTTGAGGCCGCGCTCTTCGTCCGCGACGGCGACGCCGATCCGCGCCGGGGCGAGGTCGGCGACGGCGTCTTCGATGGCACCGGCCAGGTTGTCGATCATCGGGTTGTAGATGCGGGCGTCGAAAATATCGGTGGTGGCGAGCCACCAGAGGCGTTGATCGGCGGCATCGCCGTTGCCGGAGTGGGTATGGCTGCCACCGATGATCAGCGCGTCGCGGTCGATGCCGAGCGGCTGCACGCGGGCCAGCACATCCTCGAAAATCAGTTGGGTGATGCCGATCGAATCGACGCCGAGCAGGCAGACGCGGCGCTCGCCGTTGTCGATCACCACCGCTTTGGCGCGCAGGTCGTGGACCACGCCGCGGCTGGGTTGGAAGAGCTTGGAGTAGTAATTGGGATCGCGAAACGGCTCGTAGAGATAGGGGACCAGCTTGGCGCGCTCGCCATAGCCGGCGAGCGGACAGCCGCGGGGCGGGGTGATGATGCGATTGCCGATTCCGACCCGCACCTCGCCCGCGGCGGCGCTGATGCCGGCCGCGCGGCCGGCGGCTGCCCAGGAGCGTCGCGGCTGGGTGCGTGCTTCCTCCAAGGCGGGACGCAGTACACTTTGACGATAGCTTTCAACTTCATACCAGCGGGCCTGGAGTTGGTTCTGGGCGGCGATGTCGAGGCCGACCAGCTCCATCATGGCGCCGAATGGGTCGGTGGTGGCGGCGGCGGCGTTCCAGTTGCTGCTCTCCAGCAGGGCGGGGGGCAGCATGTGGG
>JALXCG010000404.1 GCA_026991065.1 Gemmatimonadota bacterium
CAGATCCGGCGGGGCCAACCCCAGGAGTTGCTGCAAAACGCGCTCGCGAACATCAAGAACATCGGCTGAACGTTCGCGAAAAAACTCATCTTCAAAGCCCTCAAACTCACGCACTACCTGCTGCGTAACTTTGGCGTAGGCATATTCCGCGACCTCCAGCCGCTGACGCACCCGGTCATAAGTCCGCGCGACCACGATCGGATCGTCGAGCACCAGCAGATGCGAATCGATGATGCCGGATAATTCACGCCCCAAAGAGGCGGCGACCTGGTCGCGCAACGCGGCGAGATGGCTCCGGGCGGCGGAGCGCGCCTGGTCGAAGCGGCGAATCTCCCGCTCAACCTGGCCCGCGGCGATGCGACTGCGGGTAACCTTGCCGCGACGGCCCAGCACGATCAAACTCGGCCCGATGGCCACTCCTGAAGAGGCTGCAATTCCAGCCAGTCGACGGCTCAAGACTTCTCACTCCTCGAAATGGCGGGCAAAAAGATCTTTCAATGCAGCGATAACCTGCTCAGCATCTTCCCCCTCCGCGCGCACGCCGATCGTGGCGCCCTGCTCCGCCGCCAGAGCGATCACGCCGAGAATGCTTTTGGCATTGATCTCCTGCCCATCGCGCAGGAAGTAGACATCCGCCTTGTAAGCCGAGCACGTGCGAACAATGTGACCGGCGGGACGCAAATGAATCCCGAGTGGGTTCTGAACGACCAATTCGTCGGTGGGCAAAATCCGAATCTCCAGAAGACAGCAATCAAAGGTGCCGCTTCTACCGCAAAAGGGAACACTGCGCAAGGCTTACTTCTCACGGACCGGAACTGCAGCTCCGCCGCGCAGCCGCCAGAACTACTCCCGATCGTGATGATGCATGTTGCGCAGTTCCGCCTGCTTCTTCATCCACTTTTTGAGTCGATCGTTGAACTCACGGGCTGGATGATAGCCATATGCTTTCTGCAAGTAGTTTAGCGCGATGACTTCGGAAAGTACCGAAAGGTTTTTCCCCGGGTAGATCGGAATCACCGCGGTGTTGATCTCCACCCCCAGAATCTCCCGCGTGTGGTCGTCGATCCCGATTCGGTCGACATGGAGTTGATCCTCGCTCCACTCCTCAAGATTGACGACCACTTCCAAACGCTTCATCGCTCGCACCGCGCGAATCCCAAACATCGTGCAGATATCGATGATGCCGATGCCTCGGAGTTCCATGTGGTGGCGTAGCAACTCATTGCCCGTGGCAATGAGGATGTCCTCCTCCTTCTTGGTGATTGTGACCGAATCATCCGCCACCAAACGGTGGCCGCGCTCGACCAGATCAAGCGCGCACTCGCTCTTACCGATACCGCTCGGGCCGGCCAGCAACAGGCCGACGCCATAAACGTCGACCATGGTTCCATGCACCGTTGTGGTCAGCGCCGCGGCGCGACGCAAGCACTCGGTCAACTCATGGATAAAAGGGGTGGTATCCATCGGGGTTCGAAACACCGCAGTACCGTGCCGCTCCAACCGTTCCAGCAGCCCCTCGGGAGGAGTCAGTGACTTGGTGATGATCACGCAGACCAACGGGAATTGACATACACGGTCGAGCGCCGCCGCATACTCGTCGCCTTGAAGAGTCCGCAGATAGGAGATCTCGGTCTCCCCCAGAATCTGCACCCGCTCATCGAGGAAATAGTCGGTATAACCGGCCATGGCGAGCCCCGGACGATGCACATCGACCGTCGTAATCACGCGGTCGAGAGAAGACTCCGGAGAGATCAGTGCAAGTTGCAACCGGTCGCCGAAATCCTCGAATATTCGGCGCACTCGCGTTCCTGGCATGGCGGTTCCCTGTCGAGCAGTGCAGCCCGTTGGCCTGCGTGGGGGAGGGACAACTCAGTCGATCAGTCCTACCGCCCCATCACGCCGCCGATAGACCACATTCACCTGCTCCGTTTCGCTGTTGCTGAAAATGAGCACTTCGCGCCCGTCATGGTCCATGCGCATCACCGCCTCTTCCAGCGCCATCGAATCCAGATTGGAATTCGCGGTCTTCGCCAAGACACGGCGCTTGACCTCTTCCTCTTCGGCATCCCCAAAACGTGGAGCCAAGACCAGCGGCGCCGACCCAACATCTTCTGATTTGTGGTGACCATTGATCCGCTTGCTCTTCTGGCGCTTCGCTTGGCGCTCGAGCTTGTGCGCGACCTGGTCCACCGCTGTACGCAAGTCGGAGTCACAGTCCTCGGCGTGCAAACTCCCGCGTCGGGTCTGCACATTTACATCAACCGCAATCTCTTCCCGCTTGTTGGCTTCCAGCAGACAGTCAATCGCAAGTATGCCCTCATGATAGCGCGTGAGCTTCAAAAGCCGTTGCTCGGCAATCTCCTTGACGCCCTCGGTGAGATGGAAGTTTCTCGCGGTCACGTTGATGTTCATCTGTATCTCCAGTCACAGAAGCTCTACCTGATGCCGCAAGCAGCGGCGACCAGATCTTCGATGTTCTGGCTATGGTGAGTTGGTGCTGCCATAGCCGGGTTCATTGCAACACGCGAGCGCGCAAATGCGCTCGCAGTCGAATGACCCGCCGATCGCGGTGCATATTCACCACGATCCGCCGCTCAGGCCTCCTTTCCGCGGGCCCTCAAGGACGCCCGCCTTCTCACTCATACACGCGGTTCGTATGATTCGATCCATATTCATGCTGGAAACCAGGCCGCAGTCAAAGCGCTGGGAAAGCACCGCGCTACACTCGCTTACGGTAACGGCGCGAGAGGATCTTCAGCTGTTCGCGGTATTTGGCAACCGTACGTCGGGCGATTTTCAGCCCCTCTCTCTTGAGTTCGTCGGCAATCGCCTGATCACTGAGCGGATTCGCGGGATCCTCGTTTCTGATCAAGTGCAGAATCCGGTCGCGAACCGCCTTCGAAGAGACATCCGAGCCGCCATCGGACTCCAGGGAACTGCCGAAAAAGAACTTCAACTCAAAAACACCCCGGGGCGTTTGCACATACTTGCCGTTGGTCACACGGCTCACGGTGGATTCGTGCATACCGATCGCTTCGGCAACATCCGCCAAAGTGAGCGGCTTCATATGCGCAATCCCCCGATCAAGGAAATCTCTCTGTACTTTAACAATATGGTTCATCACCTTGAGCATCGTCTGCCGCCTTTGCTCGATCGTCTTGATCAACCAGTTGGCGGAGTTCAGCTTCTCTACAACGTATTCCTTGGTTTCCTTGGAAGTGCCATTTCCACGCCCGAGCAGCTTGCGATAAGCGTTAGAAACTCGAAGCCGCGGCAGTTCACGATCATTGAGGTGAATCTCATACTCGCCGTCGACGCGCTCCACAATCAGATCGGGAATCACACTGCGCGCACCGGTTGCCGAATAGATCTGGCCGGGGCGAGGCTCCAGAGCGCTGATGTCGGCCACCGCTTCCCGAACCTGTTCCAACGGCACCTTTAGCGCGCGCGCGATCTGCTGGAACTTGTGCCGCTCCAGATCCGCCATGTGGTTTTCAACAATTTTCCACGCCAGCGACCCCTCCTGGCCGGCGGCCCGCAGTTGCACAAAAAGGCACTCTTGCAATGAGCGGGCACCAACCCCCGCTGGTTCCAACGTCTGGACCGCCTCCCGCAGAACCCGCTCGACCAGTTCCGGAGGCTGATTCAGCTTCTCGGCGATCTCCTCCGTGGTCATGTCCAGCAAGCCGTTGTCATCGAGGTTGTAGATGATGTACTCGCCGATCTGCAGTTCCACCTCGGGGCGAGACTGCACACGCAACTGCTCGATCAGATGATCCTGCAACGACCGCGTGGCCGGCTGATCACGCACATACTCCTCGCGGGCTTCGTGGCTGGCGCGAGCGTAGCCGTAGTCGGTGGCATCATCGGCCTGCGACTTGAAGTACTCCTCCCACTTCTCGAACTCCTCGTCGTTCTTGCGCTCGATCTCGGGATCGACCTCTTCGATGACCGGCTCCTCACTCACCTCTTCCAATAGAGGATTGGAGATCATCTCGGCCTTAAGGGTCTGCGCGAGTTGCTGTACAGGCAGTTGCAAGAGCTTGAGCGCCTGCTGCATCTTGGGTGTCATGACCAGCTGCTGCTTTAGAGCCATGACTTGGCGGATTTGCATGTCCATAGGTTCGATTATCTCCGAGAAGAGGCAATCTGTCGCCCCCCCTCTTGCATGCCACTGGCCGATTCCGGTTCCACTTCAGGGACCACCGGCTCCAGCCCCCCGAAATGCAGGGGAACGATCTGCGCCCGTGCCGTTCTTCACATGCGGAATCGTTCTCCCAGGTAGATCTCTCGTGCCGCACGGTTGTCGACCAGATCATCGGTGCCGCCCGAAATCAAGATCTTGCCCTGATGCATGATGTAAGCGTGGTCGGTAATCTCCAGGGTCTCTCTAACATTGTGATCGGTGATCAGGACGCCCAGGTTCATTCTCTTCAGAGCCAAAACGATCTCCTGGATCTCCTCGACCGCCCGCGGATCCACTCCGGCGAAGGGTTCATCCAGCAGAATGTAGGAGGGGTTCATCACCAGCGCGCGCGCAATCTCGGCCCGCCGTCGTTCCCCCCCCGAGAGTTGATAGCCCATGGTCTTTCGCACACGGCCAATGTCCAGTTTGGCCAGCGCCTCCTCTACCCGCTGCTTGCGCTCGGCCCGCGAGACCGGCAAAAAGTCCGCCACCGCCCGCACATTGTCCTCAACCGATAGCTTGCGAAAAATCGAAGCTTCCTGAGCCAGATAACCGATGCCGAGCCGTGCCCGCCGATAGACCGGCAGCCGGGTGATGTCGTCACCATCCAGCACAATGTGGCCGGAGTCGGGGCGCACCAGCCCCACGATCATGTGGAACGTGGTGGTCTTGCCGGCCCCGTTCGGCCCCAGGAGCCCCACGATCTCGCCGCGCTCCACCCGTACTGAGACCTGGTCCACCACCCGCCGCTTGCGGTAGTGCTTGATCAGTTCGCGCGTCTCAAGCATCCTAGCCGCCTCCCATCGCGCCGTTCGGAAAGCTGTAGTCGCCGGCGCACTGCCGGGAAACGCGTACCGCGAGCGGCTTCTCTCCGGCATCGAAATCGATGTGCAAGCGACCGCCCGCAACCCGATTCCAGACCCTCAAGTCGGACTCGGGATGGAACAAGGCGGTGGCTTGGCCGACCACATCCAGATCAACCGCGAGCCCCTTTTCGAAAGCCAGATAGAGCGAATCTCCGGCCACTTCATCCCAAACCGGAGACGCTTCATCGGTCGCCGAGCGCAGATCGCGAAAGCGCGCGTCGCGCACCGCTTCCAGCGCCGCCACCCGACCGGCGGTCAAGCGCACGACCAACGCCTCCGCTGAAACCTCTTGATCATCGCGGCGCGCCACCGGCGCCTCCCGCAACTCCAGCCACCCCGCGCGGCGTGAAAAATCCGCCCGCCAGGCCTCCGCCACAACGCCGTCCACAGCGATTCGGACACAGCCGCGGGCACTGTAGCGAGCCTCCGGCGCCGGCGCATATCCGGCGTCCGCTGCCCCGCTCGCCGCGCCGGACCAGCCCTCGGCCACGCCGGAATCATCCCCCGCCGGCAGAAACCACAGGGAATCCGCCTGCACCAGGATCGGCTCCTCCGCCGCATCCTCCCCTCCGCCGGCCGAATCTCCGAACCAGGTGCGCGCCAGAGTCAGTTTCACCTCGCCGGCGGCGAGCGTGCGGCCTGAATCACGCCAGTGAAGCATCTCGTTGGCCCGAATCAAGGCCGCTTCCTCCTCCCATTCCACCGCCCCAACCGCCCGCAAGACGCGCCCCGTGTAGCGCAGGCTCTCGGCGCGCAGTTCCCCATCGGGCATCGTATAGCGCACTCCCCCGCGCGCCCGAAACGCACCCACGGCCGGCTCCAGCCAGGCCCAATCGCAGCGCAGTTCGGCATCGCCCTGGCGGGCCAGAACATCTCCCCGCCACTGAAACACGCGGCCCGCGCTTCGCCCCAGAATGCGCACCTCCGCCGCGTGCACCAAATGCACCCGTTCCGCCGCCACCGCCGGCGCGGCAACCACCCCGACCGCGGCAAATATCAGCACTGCGCGAATAAACTGGAACGACTCTTGCATACAGCTAATAT
>JALXCG010000405.1 GCA_026991065.1 Gemmatimonadota bacterium
CGAAGAGTTCGTCACCCTTGATGGCGACTCTCACAAGCTACCGGCGGGGGTTGTGATGATCGCCTCCGAGGAGCAGGCGGTGGCGATTGCCGGGGTGATGGGGGGATTGGATTCCGCGGTCACCGAAGAGACCCGTGACATTCTGCTCGAGAGCGCCTATTTCGACCCGAGTGCGGTTCGTCGGGCTCGCACCCAGCTCCGCATTCAGTCGGAGTCGGCATTTCGCTTCGAGCGCGGGGTGGATCCCGAGCGCGTGGCCGAAGCCGCGGCCCGAACCGCCTGGCTGATCGCGAGGCACACGGGTGGCAAGGTCGTTCCCGGAACTGTCGATGCCTATCCTCGGCCGGTCGAGCGCGCTTCCCTGACTCTGCGGCAATCGCGGATGGATCGGATACTGGGGTATTCCGTGCCGATCGCGGATACCACGCGCATACTCGATCGCCTGGGGCTTGCGCCATGCCTGGACGATGATGATGCCGTGACTTGGCAAGTGCGCGTGCCCTCCTATCGTCACGACCTCGAGCGAGAGATTGACTTGATCGAGGAGGTGGCGCGGATCCACGGGTATGACCAGATTCCCGAGACGACCGGCCTGTCCGGGCCCGCTCCCGTGGGGTTGAGCAACGCCGATCGCGCGGTGCGCGACATCGAGGGGGCTTTGGTGGGCATCGGCTACGCCGGGACCGCGGGCAACACACTGATCTCTCCGGATGATCTCGAGGCTTTGCGGCTCAACGGCAAGGACCAACCTCGGCCGGTTCAGCTCAGCAATCCGACCGGGGCGGACCAATCTCTGCTGCGCCCGTCGCTCTTCCCCTCTCTCTTCGCCAGCATTGAGCGCAATCGGGCTCGCGGCAGCAGCGATCTGCGCTTCTTCGAGATTGGCAAGGTTTTCGAGGATCGCGGTGGATCTCATGTGCGTGGCGCCGAGGAGCGCTTTGTGGAGCGCCACGTGCTGCAGATGGCTGCGATCGGCAAGGCTGCGCCCCTGCACTGGAGCGCACCCGCCCGGGAGTTGGACTTTTTCGACATGCGCGGGCACATTGAGCACCTGCTGCAGGTGTTGCGGGCACCGCAATGGAAGTTCGCGGCGCAGGTCGCGGCTCCCTTCCTGGCGCCTGAACCAGCTGCCACACTGGCCATTGGCGAGGATGTGATTGGTTGGATCGGGCTCCTGGACCGGGCCGCTGCCGCACGCTGGAATCTGGATGACTCGGCTGTGGTGGTTGCCCATCTGGAGGTGGATCTACTGGTGCCGCTGCTGCGAACGGAGCGCCGTTTTGTTGCTCCATCACGGTTCCCTGCTTCACGTCGCGATCTGTCGATGATCATCCCGGCCGGAGTGAGTTTCGACCAACTGGAGTCCACCATTCGGGAAGCCGCGCGGCGTCAATTGCGCAGCGTCGATGTGTTCGACGTGTATGAAGGCAAGCCGTTGGCCGCGGGCGAGCGCAGCATCGCCCTGCGTTTGACCTACCGTGCTCAAGATCGAACCTTGACCGACGATGAGATCCGCAAGTCGCAGGAGCGCGTGATCATGGCTCTGGAAAAGGCGCACGGTGTGCGAATCCGGGGAGCCTGATCCCGCCCGGTCTTCTCATCGATGAAGTCGGGGGCGGGTGGTTGCGTCCAGCGCGGAAATGGGATTCCCCGTGAGCGGGCGTGTTATGCTCATCCACAGCGATTCTTGCCCTCTTCAATGCGGCGGGAACGCGGTAACAGGAGAAGCGCCAATGGCATCGCCCGAACTAACGATCGACGCACTGGAAGCTCGCTTGCGGCGGGCGATCCAGGCGATTGACGCGCTCGTCGCCACCGCCGAGAGGCTGCGCGGAGAGCGGGATCAGTTGCGGCGGGAGTGCGATGAGGCGCATGCGGAGGTGGAGCAGATTCGGCGCGCGCAACGTCGTGTCGACAGCTTGCAGGAGGAGATTGAACGTCTGCGCCGCCACAATCAGGAGCTGCGCGCGTTGCGCACCGAGGCGCTACGGCATGGTCGCCAGATCGCCCGCAAGATTGGGATTCTGGATGAGGATCTTGGCTTGAGCATGATGGGCAAGGGTGGCACCGGCAATGTGAACGAGGCGAGCGCATGAAAGGGCAGTCGATCCGTCTGCGGGTGTTTGGCCGGGAGTTCCCGGTGCGGGTGCATGGCGATGCCGATCATGCGCGGCGCGTGGCGGAACGCGTGGACGCCACCATGAACGCGATCGCCCGCATGAGTAAGCGCTCCGGCGCCCAGGAGATCGCCATTCTGACCGCCCTCAACCTGGCCGATCTGATCGAGCGTGAGGCGAGCGCACCGGAGCTGGACCTCTCCCCGTTGGAGAGTGTCAATGAGGAGTTGGAGAGTGCGGTTCAGCGTGCGGAAGAGTTTCTAGCGGGGTGGAATGACGAGTAGAACCCTCGGTCTGCGTTTGGTGCGGAGCTGCGCCGCAATCATCGGGTTCATTGCCGGTGGCGAATGGTCCTTCCTGGGTATGGCGTGCTAACCACGATTTTCATTAGCGGGTTTACGGGAATCCTCGGCACTTGGCTGGTGCGCCGGTATCTCTATGAGGCCCGGCTCGGCACTGCACGCGAACGTGCCGCGGAGATCCTACGCAACGCCCAGGCGGAAGCGGATCGCTGTGCCCGTTTGGCGCGTGAAGAGGCTCTCCTGGCGGTGCGCAAGCAGGCTCTGATTCAGCAAGAGGAGGCCGAGGCGGCGATCGAGACTCAACGCCGCGCTCTGCAGCGGGAATGGGAGCGGCGGGAGGCGCGCGAAGTTGATCTTCGCGCCCGGCTCGATGTTCTGGAACGGAAGACCGCCCATATCAATCGCCGGGCGGATGAACTCATTGCCCGCTCGAAAGAGCTGGATGAGCGCGAAGCCCGCATCGAGGCATTGAAAGAGGAGAGGATCCGCCGACTGGAAACGGTCAGCGGCATGGAGCGTGACGAGGCCTCCGCCGAACTCCGCTCCAGCATCATGAAGAGCGCGCGTGCGAGTGCTTCCCGCGAGGCGAATCGTCTGATCCAGGCCGCGCAGGCCGATGCCGGACGCGAAGCCCGGCGCATTCTGGCCGCCGCGATTCAACGCAATGCCGTGGCGGTTGTCAATGAATCCACGGTGAGCACGATCGAGCTGGCCAGTGACGACATGAAAGGCCGCATCATCGGCCGTGAAGGCCGCAACATCCGCGCGTTCGAGTCCGAGACCGGCGTCGATGTGATCATCGATGACACGCCTCGTCGGGTTTTTCTCTCCTCCTTCAATCCGGAGATTCGCGAGGTCGCACGATTGGCGCTTGAGGAGTTGCTGGCCGATGGACGCATCCACCCGGCGCGCATTGAAGATGTGGTGGCTTCCGCTCGGTCGCAACTCGGCGTGCGAATGCGCGAGATCGGCGAGATGGCAGCTTTTGAGGCCGAGGTTTATGGGCTCGCCGATGAGTTGATTCTGCACCTGGGCCGCCTGAGCTTCTGCGTGATGGGTGGCCAAAACGCGTTGCAGCACTCGATCGAAGTGAGTCATCTGGCGGCGGCGATGGCCCAGATGATCGGCGCCGACGAGGTGCTTGCCCGCCGCGCCGGGCTTCTCCACGACCTCGGCTGGTCGCGCCCCGGGGATGTGACCGGCGATCCGCATCAGGCAACGCTGGATCTTCTTGCGCACTACGGTGAGACCGAGCGCGTGCAGGAGACCGTGGCCGGTATGCGCCAGAGCAAAACCACGTCGCCGGTGGAGTCGGTTCTCGCGGCTGCCGCCAACGAGGTGTCGAAGGCACGCCCGGGTGCGCGCAGGGACCAACTCCGCCGTCACGTGCGACGACTGGAGACCATGGAAGATGTCGCGCGCGGCATTCGCGGCGTCGAGCGGGTTCACGCGATCCAGGCAGGGCGGGAATTGCACGTGATTGTCGATCCCAGCGTGGTTGATGATGCTCGGGTTTTTGAACTCTCGCAAGAGGTTGCACGAAAGATCCAGAAGGAGTTGAGGTATTCTGGATCGATTCGCGTTACGGTGATCCGCCAGTTTCGCAGCACTGCCATTGCGCAGTGACGCCCGCCCGCCGCTCCGCCCACAAATTCCTTGCAACCGCACTGGTCGAAACAGGAGAACTCATTGTCCACCATCAACATACTCTTTGTCGGCGATATTGTTGGCAGTCCCGGACGACGAGCGTTGGCGGAACTCCTGCCGCGATTGCGCCAGCGTTATCACCCCCACGTGGTGATCGCCAATGCGGAGAACTCCGCGGCCGGCTTTGGGTTGACCTATCCGATCTTCACCGAATACCAGGAGTTGGGGGTCGATGTTCTGACCAGTGGCAACCACATCTGGGATCGCAAGGAGATCCTGCGCTTCATCGATCAGGAGGAGCGCCTGCTGCGCCCGATCAACTACCCCGATCCCTGCCCGGGGCATGGTTCCACACGGATTCTTGCGGGCGGTATCGAGTTGGTGGTGGTCAATTTGATGGGGCGTGTTTTCATGCGGCCGATTGACTGCCCCTTCAAGGCGATTGACAAAGAGCTGGCGCAGCTTGGGAAGGATCCTCGGAAGCGCCTGGTATTCGTCGATTTTCATGCCGAAGCCTCATCTGAAAAAGTCGCCATGGGGCGCTATCTGGATGGTCGAGTCGGCGCAGTGGTTGGCACCCATACCCACGTGCAGACCGCGGATGAACGGATTCTCGCGGGTGGAACGGCCTATCTGACCGATACCGGTATGACCGGCGCCTATGAGTCGGTGATCGGGATGGAAGCGGACGGCGCGATCGAGCGTTTTCTGACCGGTCGCAATGTGCGCCTGAATCCGGCTCGTGGCGGGCTTCGGGTTTGTGCCGCGATGATCCGTCTTGATCCTGATACCGGACTGGCGGTCTCCATCGAGCGTGTGAATGAGAGCGTGGAGAATGTGCGACTCAGAGGGTGACGGTGTCGCCCGTGGAGCGCGGAGAGAAGAAGCATGAGTGCACGAATTATAGATGGTAAGGCGATCGCGGCCCTGGTTCGAAGCGAATTGGGGGCCCGCGTCGACAGCCTGCGATCGCGCGGTGTCGTTCCCACTCTGGCGGTTGTTCTGGTGGGAGATGACCCGGCGTCCGCTGTATATGTGCGCAACAAGGCGAAGGCGGCGCGATCCATCGGGATTGAAGACCGTACCCTGCGGCTGCCCGCGGATACCTCAAGGCAGAAACTCATCGAGGTTGTCGACAGGCTCAATCGGGATGTCGATGTGCACGGGATTCTGGTGCAACTGCCGCTGCCCGCGGGGCTGGATGCCGAGGCGATCATCGCCCGCATCGACCCGGCGAAGGATGTCGACGCCTTTCATCCGGAAAATGTCGGCCGGATCATGCTCGGCAGACCGCGATTTTTGCCCTGCACCCCCGCCGCTGTGCGCGAGATCCTGCGTCGAGAAAAGATCGCCACGGCAGGTCGCCATGTGGTGATTGTGGGGCGAAGTGATATTGTAGGTAGGCCTTTGGCGAACATTTTGCTTTGGCGGGGCGCCAGCGGTGATGCGACTGTGACGGTTTGCCATTCTCGAACCCCTCATCTGGAACGTTTTACCCGTCAGGCGGAGATCCTGGTGGCTGCTGTCGGCGTGCCGGAACTGATTCGTGGGGACATGATTCAGGAAGGCGCCGTCGTGGTTGACGTGGGTGTCAACCGGGTGGCCGATGCAACCCGCCGCCGCGGTTATCGTTTGACCGGCGACGTTCTCTTTGATGAAGCGGTGGAGGTTGCCTCCGCCATAACTCCGGTGCCCGGCGGGGTCGGGCCGATGACCATTGCGATGCTCCTTCAAAATACAGTGACATCAGCAGAAAATTGATCCGCCATGACATCATCTGAATCTCGATCCACTCTCGATCCCTATCTATCAACCTGGGCTCAGCGCGTTCACGCGCGCCTGGGGGAGTTGGTCCCCGGGGGCGACCTGCGCGTCCAGGAGGCGATGCGCTATTCCGTGCTGGCGGGAGGGAAGCGCTTGCGTCCGGTATTGGCGATTGCCGCCCACGAGGCTGTTGGCGGCACTCCGGAAGCCGTTGTCGACCCTGCCTGCGCTCTCGAACTGATTCACACCTACTCGCTGATCCA